>NZ_JBHYXZ010000127.1:0-26502 GCF_042752395.1 Actinosynnema sp. NPDC059335
ATAAAACCAACTTTTGACCGCCCCGGGGTCCGCCGATCAGGCCAGGCCGGCGTCCGTGGTGGACGGACCGGCCGCGCCGACGTCGTCGATCTTGTACTGCCGGGCCGCCTGCACGACCAGCGACTGCTGGACCTCGCCGCGCTTGGCCAGCGCCGCCAGCGTGGCGACCACGATCGACTCGGCGTCGACCAGGAAGTGCCGCCGCGCCGCCGGCCGGGTGTCGGAGAACCCGAACCCGTCCGTGCCCAGCGTGGTCATGTCCGTCGGCACGTACGGCCGGATCAGGTCCGGCACGGCGCTCATCCAGTCGGACACCGCCACCACCGGGCCCGCCGCGTCGGCCAACGCCTGCGTCACGTACGGCACGCGCGGCTCCTGGTCGGGGTGCAGCAGGTTGTGCCGGTCGACCTCGACCGCCTCGCGCCGCAGCTCCGAGTACGACGTCGCGGACCACAGGTCGGCCTGCACGCCCCACTCCTCGGCCAGCATCTGCTGGGCCTTGACCGCCCACGGCATCGCCACGCCGGACGCGAGCAGCTGCGCCCGCGGCCCGCTCTGCGCCGGCGCCGACCGGTACCGGTACAGGCCCTTGAGCAGGCCCTCGACGTCCAGGTCCGCGGGCTCGGCCGGCTGCTGGTACGGCTCGTTGTAGACGGTGATGTAGTAGAAGATGTTCTCGGCGTTCTCGCCGTACATCCGCCGCAGGCCGTCCCGGACGATGTGCGCCACCTCGAACGACCACGCCGGGTCGTACGCCACCACCGCGGGGTTGGTGTGCGCGAGCAGCAGCGAGTGCCCGTCCGCGTGCTGGAGGCCCTCGCCGGTCAGCGTGGTCCGGCCGGCCGTCGCGCCCAGCACGAAACCGCGCGCCATCTGGTCCGCCGCCGCCCACAGGCCGTCGCCGGTGCGCTGGAACCCGAACATCGAGTAGAAGATGTAGATCGGGATCATCGGCTCGCCGTGCGTGGCGTAGGACGTGCCCGCCGCGGTGAACGACGCGGTCGAGCCGGCCTCGTTGATGCCCTCGTGCAGGATCTGGCCCTGCTCGCTCTCCTTGTAGGCGAGCATCAGCTGGGCGTCCACGGACGTGTACATCTGCCCGTTGGGGTTGTAGATCTTCTGCGCCGGGAACATCGAGTCCATGCCGAACGTGCGCGCCTCGTCCGGGATGATCGGCACGATCCGGCCGCCGATCTCCGGGTCCTTGGCCAGGTCGCGGACCAGCCGGACGAACGCCATCGTGGTGGCGACCTCCTGCTTGCCCGAGCCCTTGCGCACCACGTCGTAGACCTTGTCGCCGGGCAGCACCAGCGCCTTGGACTTGGTCCGCCGCTCCGGCACGAACCCGCCGAGCTGGCGGCGCCGCTCCAGCAGGTACTGGATCTCCGGGGCGTCCTTGCCGGGGTGGTAGTACGGCGGCAGGTACGGGTCGAGGTCCTTGTCCGCGATCGGGATGCGCAGGCTGTCCCGGAAGAGCTTCAGGTCCTCGTGGGTCATCTTCTTCATCTGGTGCGTGGCGTTGCGCGCCGCGAAGTGCGGGCCCAGGCCGTAGCCCTTGATGGTCTTGGCGAGGATGACCGTCGGCTGGCCGTGGTGCTCCACCGCCGCCTTGTACGCCGCGTAGACCTTGCGGTAGTCGTGGCCGCCGCGCTTGAGGTTCCACACCTCGTCGTCGGACATCGGCGCGACCAGCTCCTTCGTCCGCGGGTCGCGGCCGAAGAAGTGCTCCTTCACGTACGCGCCGTCATTGGCCTTGTACGTCTGGTAGTCGCCGTCCGGCGTGGTGTTCATCAGGTTGACCAGCGCGCCGTCGCGGTCGGCGTGCAGCAGCGCGTCCCACTCGCGGCCCCAGATGACCTTGATGACGTTCCAGCCCGCGCCGCGGAAAAACGCCTCCAACTCCTGGATGATCTTGCCGTTGCCGCGCACCGGGCCGTCGAGGCGCTGCAGGTTGCAGTTGACCACGAAGGTGAGGTTGTCCAGCTGCTCGTTCGCCGCCACCTGGAGCAGGCCGCGCGACTCCGGCTCGTCCATCTCGCCGTCGCCGAGGAACGCCCACACGTGCTGGTCGGACGTGTCCTTGATGCCGCGGTCGTGCAGGTAGCGGTTGAACCGCGCCTGGTAGATCGCGTTCATCGGGCCGAGGCCCATGGAGACGGTCGGGAACTCCCAGAAGTCCGGCATCAGCCGCGGGTGCGGGTACGACGGCAGGCCGCCGCCCGGGCCGGCGTGCGAGAACTCCTGGCGGAAGCCGTCGAGCTGCTCGGCGGTCAACCGGCCCTCGAGGAACGCGCGGGCGTACACGCCGGGGGAGGCGTGGCCCTGGATGAAGACCTGGTCACCGCCGCCGGGGTGGTCCTTGCCCCGGAAGAAGTGGTTGAAGCCCACCTCGTAGAGGCTGGCCGACGACGCGTAGGTCGAGATGTGTCCGCCCACGCCGACGCCGGGCCGCTGCGCGCGGTGCACGGTCATCGCCGCGTTCCACCGGATCCAGGCCCGGTAGCGGCGCTCCACCTCCTCGTCGCCGGGGAACCACGGCTCGCGCTCGGTGGGGATGGTGTTGACGTAGTCCGTGCTGGTCAGCGAAGGGACACTGACGTGGCTCTCCCTGGCCCGCTCGAGCAGCCGCAGCATCAGGTAGCGGGCGCGCTGCTGCCCGCCGCCCTTGAGCGCGGCGTCGAACGACTCCAGCCACTCCGCGGTCTCCTCCGGGTCGATGTCGGGGAGGTGGGCGGCCAGACCGTCACGGATGACGCGTACCCGCTCGGGGGTGTTCTGCGGGGCCAAGGGATCTCCTCGTTCCGGGGTCTTCTCGACTCCCATCGTCGCCCGCCGGTCACGCTCCCGTCACCTCTACCGGTGAGTAATTCTGGATCGTGTCCCTCGCGCGCGCGAATAGGAGGTGTGTCGAGCTTGCCTCATGCCGTTCGGCGGCCGCACCGGGGGGTACCCGATGCGGCGTGTCTTGGCCGTTACGGTTGCGCGTGGCGGGGCTGACAGTGTTCGCTAGCCGCGACTGGTAGTGACATCGCGCGGCAGTCGTACCCGGCTGCCGCTCTTGTGTACTTGGAGGAGTGGAAGCCGTGGTCGCCGCGGAAGACGCCGGCAAGATCGGTGTCGCCGACAGGCTCGGGATCGACCCGGGCAGCGTGGTCCAGGAGATCGGCTGGGACGAGGACGTCGACGACGACCTCCGTGCCGCGATCGAGGAGCGGGTGGGCGGTGATCTGCTCGATGAGGACTCCGACGAAGTCGTGGACGTGGTCCTGCTCTGGTGGCGCGAGGAGGACGGCGACCTCGCCGACGCCCTGATCAACGCCACGACGGCGTTGGCCGACGACGGCGTGATCTGGGTGTTGACGCCCAAGACCGGCCGGGCCGGTCACGTCGAGCCGAGCGACATCGCCGAGGCCGTGTCCACCGCGGGGCTCGCCCAGACCTCCAACATCACGGTGAGCGCCGACTGGTCCGCGACCAGGCTCGTCTCCCCGAAGTCGGTCAAGACGAAGCGCTGACCACGACGGGTCGCCGACCGCCCATGCCCTAGGCTCGACGGCGGGCTCCCCGATCGGGTGGAGCCCGTTCTTCGGGTTGTCCGCGGTCAGCGGCGTACTGTGGAGGGTTGCATGGTCGAGGTCGGCGCTCAGGCCCCGGACTTCACGCTCAACGACTACAACAAGCAGCCCGTGACGCTCTCCTCCTTCCGCGGCGAGCGCAACGTGCTGCTGGTGTTCTACCCGTTCGCGTTCAGCGGCATCTGCACCGGCGAGCTGTGCCAGGTGCGCGACGAGCTGGCCGTGTACGAGGACGAGAACGTGCAGGTCATCGGTGTGTCCGTGGACACGCCGTTCAGCCTGAAGGCGTGGGCCGCCCAAGAGGGCTACCAGTTCCCGCTGCTGTCCGACTTCTGGCCGCACGGCGAGGTCGCCCGGACCTACGGCGTGTTCAACGAGCAGGCGGGCCTGGCCAACCGCGGCACGTTCCTGATCGACACCGCCGGCGTGGTCCGCTACGCCGAGGTGAACGCACCCGGCGAACCGCGCGACCAGGAAGCGTGGAAGAAGGCCGTGGCCGCCCTGGCCTGATACCTTCCCGGCGCCGGCCGTCCGCCGGCGCTTCGGGGGCGCGTAGCTCAGCGGAAGAGCACTCGGTTTACACCCGAGCGGTCGCAGGTTCGAATCCTGCCGCGCCCACTGCGCCGGTCCGGCGGTGCAACCCCGGACCCCGCCGGGGCGGACTCCGCCCCCGGACCCCGTCGGGGCGGTCGCCCCTGGCCCCCACGTCGTCGGGCTCCGCTCCGGCGCTTCGCCCTGCGAACGCCGCCGGGGTGGCCTCCTCTGGTCCCGTCGTCCGCCGCCGGGCACGTGCCGATCAATCGGCGTCGAGCCGGCCGTCGCACGGCGAAAAATGGGATCGGTCGCCTCTCCCCGGACTGGGTGCTCGTTTTCCCGCGCGCATTGCGGCAGGCCTTCCGGGTCGGAATAGCGGCCCCGTCCCGTGGAATTCGTGCACTCTTTGGGGTGTTGGTGTGGCCAGTGCCACATAAATGCGGAAGTTCCCGCCGTCCGCGTTGCTAGCCTCGTCATTCGCGCTGGTCAGGGGGTGGGACGTGGGCTGGCGGTTCGCTCGTGGATTTGTGCCGGGGTGAGCGGTGGTCGCCTCGGTGGCATCGGTGTCCGGGATGCGGACCCAGGTCGTGGCAAGTGCCCGCGACGCCTTCGTCGCGGGGCGGGACATCCACTTGAGCGGCGTTCCGCCGGCCGGTCCCCTTTACGACCGGACCCGACCGGTCTTCGTGCAGTACCTCAACCCGGAGATCCTGCACTGCTACGGCTTCCCCCTTCGGCGCGGGCAACCGCAGTTGACCACCGAGCAGGCGTTGCACGCGACGCGCCTCGCCGTGCTGGCGACCGACGCGAACCTGGTCATGCCCGCCTCCTACCTGTTCGAGGTGCCGGGCATCCCGAGCCTCCTGGAGCGGCTGCGCGACCTGGTCGCGCTGCGCCAGGTCGCCTACTGCGCACCGACCCCGGACGTGATGCGGTACGGCGAGCGGAAGGCCGCCGAGTACCGCGCGGACCCGGAGAACCCGTACGTGACCCCGCTGTCCCCCGCCCTGGCCCGGGACCTGGTCTGGAGTCCTCGCGGGGCCGGCTCGACCGCCGACCACATCGCCTGCCGGTGGGACGCGGCCCTGGGCCGCGACGGGGAGCTGGGTCGACTGGCGTCGAGCCTGGCCAGGCACTGGCCACCGGGGCACCGGGAGCCGGAGGGCGAGCTGCGGGCCGTGCCCGAGAGGCTGGGGGAGCAGGCGTTCGTCACCCGGTTCGTCGCCCGGGCGATCCCGACCCGCCCGCACCCGGAGGAACTGGCGCGCATCGGCTGGTTCGTCTCCCACGCCTACCTGTCGAGCTACCTGCACGACCTCGACGCCACCATCCTGCGCGACTTCCCCTTCGGCGGGCTGTCCTGCGGCGTGGAGCAGGACCCGGGCGTGTCCGCCGTGTCCGCGCGAGCCCTGGACCTCGCGCTCCACTGGCTCGGGTTGGCCGACTTCGTCCACGTCACCGCCTCGTGGGCCGAGTTGGTCCACCTGCGGTCCACCCCGGAGTTCGGCTCGATCGCCGTGGCGAGCCAGTCCCCGGATCGGATGGAAGGTCTGCGCCGGGCGGTGGTGCGCTCACGCGCTTCCCGGCCGGCCGAGGTGAAATCCCTGGCTCAGGCGGAGTCCGCCGTCCGAACCGCGGCGGACTCGCTGCACGCATGACCGGAACGGGAGATCGATGATCATTTCGGTGTACTGCTCGGGCTCCATCGCGAAGGGCGAGGGCGATGAGCGGAAGCTGTGCTGGACCGACCTGGAGCGCGAGCAGGTCCGGGAGGGCGCCCACCCGCTGGAGGTGGTGTTCCTGAACCCGGACGACCCGATCACCGATCCGACCAACGTGCTCGGGCAGTTCGGCCGGGACATGTACCAGGTGCTCACGGCGTCCGCGGTGGTCGTGGACGCGCGCGAGCGACGTGGCCTGGGCATCGGGGTGGAGATGGCCGCCGCCGCCTCGCTGCGGACGCCGGTGATCGTGGTGGCGCCGCGCAACTCGAAGTACCGCCGGGACCACCTGGAGTACCGGGGCGCCCGCGTCAGCGACTACGTGCACCCGCACGTCGCGTCGCTGGCCCTGGAGGTGGTGGACGACTTCACCGGGGCCGGTGAGGCGCTGGGCAGGCTCCCCGGCGCGCCACGCGACCCGGTCGTGCCCCCGGCCTGGTTGCGGGCGTCGATAGACGAGTACCGGTCCAACGTGCTGGCGGGCGACCGGCCCATGCTGGACGCCCTGCACCGGCTCGGCGTCCACCGGTGACGGCGCACCGCGATGCGCCCTGACGTGGGGGAGAGCCGGGTCCGCGCGGTCGGGCCCGGCCTCCACATCGTGGAGAACCGGCCGTTGGAGCGGGTCCTGTTCGAACGCGGGCTGATCGGCCTGCCCTACCGGAGGGCCTGCTTCGCCGCCAGCCGGCTGTTCGTGGCCCACTTGGCCGACGAACTCGCCGACGCGGCGGAGCTGGTGATCCTGAGCAAGGGACTGGCCTACCAACTCGCCGCCGCGGCCGAGTCCGTCGAGATCAACCTGCCGACGAACCTCGTCGCCACCTCGCGGGTGGACGTCGCGGCGGACGACGCCAAGATCGACGTCTCCTACGCCCGGTTCGACGCGGGCAGGCCCTGCCTCGTCGTCGGTGACACCGTCGCGTCCGGCGCCACGGTGGTCGCGGCCCTCGAGGCGTACCGGCAGGTGCACCGCCTCGAACGGCTCTTCCTGCTGTCCTACGCGGGCAGCGCGGTCGGCGCCCGGCGCATCGCCGGGTTCTGCGCCCGGATCGGGGTCGAGTGCACGATCCTGTACGGCCTGGCCGTGTTCGGCCTGGGCGCGAACGGGTTCGACCTGTCGTTCAACCACCCCGACACCGTCACCGCGGACGTTTACCGGGAACGGGCCCGGCGGCTCTACGGCGACCGGCAGGTGTCGGGGGTCGGCTGGGACTTCGGGGCGCAGTTCATGGCGCCGGACAAGTACCGCGAGCTGTCGTGGCTGGAAGCACGCGCGCACGGCTTGTTGGACAGCCCGGAGTTCTCGTTCGCCCGCGAACCGGTCGACCTCGCCTCGCTCGCGCGCGAGTCAGCGGCGTTCGGCGACGTGGTGGACCTGCCCTGAGAGCGCCGCCAAGGCGGCGCGGACCACGCGCTCGACGCGGGCGGTCGCGTCCACTTCGACGTAGGGCCACCGTTCGGCGAAGGCCCGGGCGACGTCCGCGGCCCTCCGGGCGTGGGTCGACAACCGCGTCCGGGCCTCGTGCGCGGTGTCCTGGGCGCGCTCGTTGCGGCGGCGGATCCGGTCGATCGACACCGCCGCCGGCACGTGCAGCCCCAACCCGAGCACGTCCGCGCCCGGCAGTCCGGCGGCGTCGAGCACGGCGGGGATGGCCAGGCACTGCTCCACCGTCCGGGGGAACCCGTCGAAGACGAGGCCGGTGTGGCGACCGCGCCCGACCTCGCGCCGCACGATCCGGCAGTACAGCGCCACCGGCATCGTCTCGTCGCGGGACAGCCGGTCGGCGACGTCGCGCCCGATCTCGGTGTCCTCCTCGGCGGTGCGCCGCAGCACGTCGCCGCTCAGGAACTCCGCGCACCGTAGGCGCTCGGCCAGGTGCCGGACCACCGTGCTCTTGCCCGCTCCGGGAGCGCCGACGACGAACACGACCAGGGGCGCGGGGTCGGCTGATCGCACGGTGCCATCGAACCACCGGCGGGCGGTGAAGTCCGTCGCCTGATCAGGTGGCTGTGATCAAGGTGCGCCCGGCCGGTCCCACGCCCGCACGGTGGGTTCGACCGCGATCCGGCGGACTTCCGGGCGGGCGTCGCGTGGCGCGGCCGGGTGCCGGTCCTGACGCCGTGCGCCGCACTGGGCCGGATGGTCCATTAGGGGCCGCTAACCCGGTCTCCCCCTGTGACATCCCCCTATGCCCGAGCCGAACCGGGACGTAGCGTCCTCCCATGTCGCCCAGGGTCGTCGCCGCCGTCGTCGGTGTCGCGTTCCTCCTGGCCGGGCTGCTCATCCTGCTCCTGCCGCTCACCACCGACTCCGCCGAAGGCGTCACGATCGCCTGCGGCAACGGTGTGGGCATGGGGTTCGACGCCGTGGCGGTCGAGGCGGAAGGCGCGGCGTTCGTGCGGATCTGCGAGCGGCTGCGGGGGCAGCGGTTGTGGTGGGGGATACCGGTCGGCGCGGTCGGGGCGGGGTTGTTGGTCGGGAGTGCGGTGCGCCGGTCGCCCCGGTAGCTACCTGTCGGTAGGTTCTAGCGCATGAGGTGGATGGTCTACGGCGCGTACGGCTTCACCGGCACGTTGGTCGCGGAACTGGCGGTGCGGCGGGGGCTTTCGCCCGTGCTCGCCGGGCGGGACGCGGCGAAGCTCCGCCCGCTGGCCGACCGGCTGGGGTTGGAGCACCGGGTCTTCGGGCTCCCGGACGCGGCACGGGCGCTCGCGGACGTGGACGTGGTGGCGCACTGCGCCGGGCCGTTCTCGGCCACCTCCGGGCCGATGGTGGACGCCTGCCTCCGGAGCGGCACGCACTACCTCGACATCACCGGGGAGATCGACGTCTTCGAGGCCGTGGCGCGCCGGCACGAGGACGCCGAGCGGGCCGGTGTGGTGCTGCTGCCCGGCGCGGGGTTCGACGTGGTGCCCACCGACTGCCTCGCGGCGATGCTGCACCGCGCCCTGCCGACGGCCACGCACCTCGACCTCGCGTTCGTCGTCCAGGGCGGTGCGAGCGCGGGCACGGCGCGGACGGCCGTCGAGGGGTCCGGGGGCGGCGGGCGGGTGCGGGTGGGCGGTGAGATCCGCGGCGTCCGGCTCGGCCACCGGCGGCGCACGGCGCACTTCCGCGACCGGCCGCGGGAGGTCGGGGCGATCCCGTGGGGCGACGTGAGCACCGCCTACCGGTCCACCGGCATCCCGAACGTCACCACGTTCACCACGATCCCCGGCGCGCTCGGCCGGCTCCAGCCGCTCACCGCGCCGCTGCTGCGGGCCGCGCCCGTGCGCCGGCTGGCCGACGCCCTCGCCCGGCGCGTCGGCGGCCCGGACGACGCCACCAGGGCCAGGACGCGTTGCGAGGTGTTCGGCGAGGCGTGGGACGGCGAGGGCAACCGGGTCCGCGCCGCGCTCACCGGGCCGAACGCCTACGACCTCACGGCCGACTCCGTGGTCAAGGCGGCGCAACGCCTCGCCGACACGACGCCGGGCGCGCACACGCCGTCCAGCGCCTTCGGAGCGGATTACGTCCGGGCGCTGGACGGCGTGGTGGTCAGCGAGCCGACAGCAGTGAGGTGACCTCCTGGGCCGCGCTGCCCGCCTCCAGCAGGTGGCGCAGCTCGTCCGGCAGCACGTCGCCGCGCTTCTGCACGGCCTGCGCGTACAGCCGCCCGGCCCGGTACGACGAGCGGACCAGGGGACCGGCCATGACGCCGGAGAACCCGATGCGCTCGGCGGTCTCCTTGTGCGTCACGAACTCCTCCGGCTTCACCCACCGCTCGACGGGGTGGTGCCGGGGCGAGGGCCGCAGGTACTGCGTGATGGTGATGATCTCGCAGCCCGCGTCGTGCAGGTCCTGCAGCGCCTCGGCGACCTCGTCCGGCGTCTCGCCCATGCCCAGGATCAGGTTGGACTTCGTCACCAGGCCGGCCTCGCGGGCCGCGGTCAGGACCTCCAGCGACCGCTCGTAGCGGAACCCGGGACGGATCCGCTTGAAGATCCGCGGCACGGTCTCCAGGTTGTGCGCGAGCACCTCGGGCCGGGACGCGAACACCTCGGCCAGCTGCTCGGGCACCGCGTTGAAGTCGGGGATCAGCAGCTCGACGCCGGTGCCGGGGTTCATCGCGTGGATCTGGCGGACGGTCTCGGCGTACAGCCACGCGCCGCCGTCGGGCAGGTCGTCACGCGCCACCCCGGTCACGGTCGAGTACCGCAGACCCATGGCCTGCACCGACTCCGCCACGCGCCGCGGTTCGTCGCGGTCGAGGTCGGCGGGCTTGCCGGTGTCGATCTGGCAGAAGTCGCAGCGTCGGGTGCACTGCTCGCCACCGATCAGGAAGGTGGCCTCCCGGTCTTCCCAGCACTCGTAGATGTTGGGACAACCGGCCTCTTCACACACCGTGTGGAGGCCCTCGCGTTTGACCAGGCCCTTGAGCTCCCGGTACTCGGGGCCCATCTTCGCCTTGGTCTTGATCCACGAGGGCTTCTTCTCGATGGGCGTTTGGCTGTTGCGGACTTCCAGCCGCAGCAGCTTCCGACCTTCAGGTACGACGGTCACGACCTCAACCCTACGTCACGAGGGGTCCGGCGCGACGCCCGTCAGCTCGGCCGTCAAGTCCCACAACCGGTTGGCCGCGAGCTGGTCGCGGGAGGCCGGGGTGGAGCGCGCCGGGGCGGGGTGGCCGCGGGTCTCGCGGAACCCGTCCGGCCCGTAGTAGCCGCCCGGTTCGACGTCCGGCGAGGTGGCCGCGTAGAGCTGCGGCAACGCCCCGAGCGCGACCGGTTGCGAGAACAGGTCGCTGATCTTCGTGCCCAGGCCGAGCAGCGGGTTCCCCCTGGCCCGCGCCATGTTGGCGCTCAGCTCGGTGGCGGTCGCGTCGGGGTGGGCGGCGACCGACGTCACGTCCACGCCCGCGGCCCGCGCCCGCCGGTCCAGCTCCCGGGCGAACAGCAGGTTCGCCAGCTTGGACTGCCCGTACGCGGCCCACGCCGAGTACCGGCGCGCCTCGTAGTTCGGGTCGGCCAGGTCCACCCGGCCGATCCGGTGGAGCAGGCTCGACACGGTCACCACGCGCGCTCCCGGCCGGGTCCGCAGGGCGGGCATCAGCAGCCACGTCAGCGCCGCGTGGCCGAGGTGGTTGGTGCCGAACTGGGTCTCGAAGCCGTCGGCGGTGCGGCCCTTCGGCACCGCCATCACGCCCGCGTTGTTCACCAGCACGTCCAGCGCGTCACCGGTGCGCTCGCGCACCCGCGCGGCGGCCGCGCGGACCGACGCCAGGTCGGCCAGGTCCAGCGGCACGACCTCGGCCCGGCCGCCGGTGGCGAGCACCTGCTCCAAGGCCCGCCGGCCGCGTTCGGCGGATCGGCACGCGAGCAGCACGTGCGCGCCCTTCTCCGCCAGCACCTGCGCGGTCCGCAGGCCCAGGCCCGAGTTGGCCCCCGTGACCAGCGCGGTGCGCCCGCCCTGGTCGGGGATGTCGGCGGTGTCCCACTTGCGGGTGTTCCACTTCGGCATGCCCCACACCTAACCGGCGCTCAGGCGCTCTTGGCGAGCCCGCGGCGCCGGTCGGGCACGACGGCGGCCGGGCCGGAGCGCAGCAGGTTCGCGAACGCCGCGCCCACGCGGGTGATCTCCGCGGCCGGCTCGGACAGCTCCGCGAGGCCCGCGGTCAGCGCCAGCATCCGCTGCTCGCGCCCGATCGCCCCGGCGTCGGTCAGGTGCGCGTCGAGCACCGCGCGCAGCACCGGCTGCTCGGCGGCCAGGGCGCGCCAGGTGCGGGCCACGGTCTCGACGCGGTCGTCGTCGCTGTCGGCCAGGGCCGTGCCCAGGCGGCCGGTGAGCTGCTGCATCCAGCGGTAGTGCAGGGCCAGGAGCAGCTCGTCCCCGGTGGCGAACAGGTCGCGGTCGAACGTCAGGGGCGCGGCGGGGTCCGCCGCCGCGGCGTGGAGCACGGCGTCCAGAGCGTCGCGCCGCCGGTAGAAGTCGGTCCAACCCATGATCACGCCCTCCTTTCGTCGTGACCGGCGTCATACCCCAGGTCTGTCGCATACCGTCGGTATGGCCGATGAGACGAACATACCACGGGTACGTACCGTCGGTATGTCGTACGGTTGTGAACGTGGTGACAGTGCGGTCGAGGCGGTTGGACTACTCGGAGTCGACGAGGCGCGCCCTGGTGGACAGCGCCGTGGAGCTGTTCACCAAACGGGGGTACGCGGGCACGTCCCTGGACGAGGTGGCCAAGCGGGCCCGGCTCACCAAAGGCGCGCTGTACCACCACTTCAGCGGCAAGCAGGCGTTGTTCGAGGCCGCCTTCGACTCGGTCGAGACGAAGTTCATCGAGAAGCTCGGCGAGATCGTCAGCGCGCCCGGCGACCCGTGGGACACCGCCATCGCGGGCCTGCGCGCGTACGTCCGCGTCTGCCTGGAGCCCGCCTACCAGCGGATCGTGATCCACGAGGCCCCGGTGGTGATGGGCTGGGAGCGCTGGCGCGAGGCCGAGGAGCACTTCAGCTACGGCCTGCTGCGCTCCACGATCGAGGTGCTGGTCACCTCCGGCGAGCTGGAGCAGCTGCCGGTGGAGACGATGAGCAGGCTGCTGTTCGGCGCGCTGTCCGCCGGCGCGAGCACCATCGCGGGCTCGTCGGACCCGCGCAAGGCCAGCGCCGAGGTGGAGCGCACCATCGTGCGCGTCGTGGAAGGGCTCCGCGTGCGCGCCGACGCCCCCGCCGAGGAGCCCGCCGCCGACGACAGGCGATCCAGGTCACGGCGGCGGTGACGACGCTCGGATCGCGACGTCCCCACCCACCCGACTAGCGTCACCCGGGTGGAACTCCGCATCTTCACCGAGCCCCAGCAAGGGGCCTCCTACGACGACCTGCTGGCGGTGGCGCGCACCGCCGAGGCCGCGGGCTACGGCGCGTTCTTCCGCTCCGACCACTACCTCAAGATGGGCGGCGTGGACGGCCTGCCGGGCCCGACCGACGCCTGGATCACGCTCGCGGGCCTGGCCCGCGACACCGAGACCATCCGGCTCGGCACGCTGATGACCGCCGCCACGTTCCGCCACCCCGGCCCGCTGGCCATCTCCGTGGCGCAGGTGGACCAGATGTCCGGCGGACGGGTCGAGTTCGGCCTCGGCGCGGGCTGGTACGAGGCCGAGCACACCGCGTACGGGCTGCCGTTCCCGTCCACGGTCGAGCGCTTCGAGCGGTACGAGGAGCAGTTGGAGATCATCACCGGCCTGTGGAACACGCCGGTCGGCGAGACCTTCGACTTCACCGGCACGCACTACCGGCTGGCCGACTCGCCCGCGCTGCCCAAGCCCGCGCACAGGATCCCCGTGCTGGTCGGCGGCACCGGCCGCAAGCGCACGCCGGCGCTCGCCGCGCGGTTCGCGGACGAGTTCAACCTGCCGTTCCAGCCGGTGGACAGCGCCGTCGAGGTGCTCGCCCGGGTCGACGCGGCGTGCGCCGAGATCGGCCGCGACCCGGCCGAGATCACCCGGTCGGCGGCCCTCGTGGTGTGCGTCGGCCGCGACGACGCCGAGGTCGCCCGCCGGGCCGACGCCATCGGCCGCGAGGTGGACGAGCTGCGCCGCAACGGCCTGGCCGGCACGCCCGACGAGGTGGTCGACCGGCTCGGCTCGTGGCGCGAGAAGACCGGCATCGACCGCGTCTACCTCCAGGTGCTCGACCTCGCCGACCTCGACCACGTGGAGCTGGTCGCGGCCGCCGTCGCGCCGCAACTCCGGGGCTGACCGGCCCGTCGCGGGGGTGGGCGGCCCGAGCGCCTGCCCACCCCCTACGACAGGCTCGCCCGGAACTCCCGCAGCACGACGGGCTCCAGCAGGGCCCGGCGGACCAGCTCCGCCAGCTCGCCGGCCCGGCCGGCCCACGGCTCGTCCACCTCCTCGACCAGCACGGCCGCGCTGCCCACCGAGCCGTCGTCCCACCGCACGCCGAAGCCGACCGCGACCACGCCCGGCAGCGACCCGCCCGCGAACCCGACGCCCGCCACGCCCGGCGGCAGCGGGTGGCCGAGGTCGGCGTCGGCGCGTTCCAGGTGCGCGCGGGCGAGCGGCACGGCGGTCAACGCCCGGTGCGCCCGGTTCAGCCCCGCCGCCGTGCCCGTCCACGTGCCGCCGGCCCACGGACGCCGCCCCTCGGGGCTGCGCGGCACGTCGGGCAGCCGCCCGATCACCTCCAACTGCAACCGCGGGTCGTCGAGGTACCGTCGCACGTCCACCCGGCGGCCGAGCACCAGGCGCAGCACCTCGCCCAGGACCTCCGGCACGGGCAGCGTCGGCCACCGCGCCGCGGTCTCCCGGAGCGCCTGTTCGCCCAACCGGTGCCGCAGGAAGTCCGCCGCCGCGTGGTCGCCGTGCCGGACCGCGGCCGCGACCAGGTCGTCCAGCGTGACGGCGTGGTGCGGGTCGTCGGCGACGACGCCGTTGGTGGAGCGGATGCCCAACGCGCGTAACGACGCCTGGTGCGCGCCACCGCCCACGTCGAGGTGGTACCGCTCCCACTCGCCGACGCCGACCCGCTCCTCCGGCCGCGCCGCGCCCGCCTCGACGGCCCGCGCGTACGCGCCCAGGTGCACCACCGCCACCGCCGACGCCAACGGCTGCCGCTCGTCCGGCCGGTGCGCGACCCGCCCGCCGCGGCCGTCGTCCAGCACGGCCGCCACCTGCCGCCGGTGGGCGCGCAACCAGCCGAACCAGTCGTCCGGCCCGGCCGTCGCCGCGGCGGTCGCGGTGGGCGCCAGCGTGGCGGCCCCCGCCACGCCACAGGTGCGGAGCAGGTCTCGTCGGGTCAGGAGCACGACGACTCTCCCCTCTGGTCATCCGTGATTACGGAACCTAGAGAGGTCGGATGGGCTTGTCAGGAGCCGGACGGATCAGCCGCGCACGGCGAACGTCACCCCGGCCGCGACCGGCCCCGACCGGTCCAGCGTCCGCTCGGTCACCGGCAGGTCGCCGTTCAACGCGTCCACGACCGCCTCCCGGACCAGCGGCAGCACCTCGGCCACGGTCACGGCCCGGCCCAGCTCGTGCGACAACGACGCCACCCCGGCGTCCCGGATGCCGCACGGGATGATGTCGCCGAACGCGGACAGGTCGGCGTCGCAGTTGATCTCGAACCCGTGCATGGTGACGCCCCGCTGCACCCTGATCCCGATCGCCGCGACCTTGCGCTCGCCGCCCCGCTCGTCGGCCGGGATCCACACCCCGCTGCGGCCCTCGACGCGCCCCGTGCGCACGCCCAGCCGATCGCACACGTGGATCAGCGCCTGCTCCAGCCGGCGGACGTACTGCACGACGTCCAACGGCTCGGCCAGCCCCACGATCGGGTAGCCGACGAGCTGGCCCGGCCCGTGCCAGGTGATCTTGCCGCCCCGGTCCACGTCGATGACCGGCACGTCGCCGCCCCTCGGCCGCTCCTCCGGCGAGGTGCGCCGGCCGCAGGTGTAGACGGGCGGGTGCTCCAGCAGCAGCATCGTGTCGCCGATCGCGCCGTCCGCGCGGGCCTCGGCGAGCTCCCGTTGCAGGTCCCACGCGGCCAGGTAGTCGATGGTGCCCAGCTCGCGCACCTCGATCGGGTCCGTCGAGGTGCGGCAGGAAAGGTCAGGACTGCTCACGTCTCGACCCTACGCCCACGGGCAGCAACCCCAGGGCACGGGCGACGACGAGGCCGACGCCCACCACGGCGAGCACCGCGCCGAGCGTGTCGGTGAACCAGTGCATCTCCAGCACGACCCGGCTGGCCGCCGTGGCGAGCACCGCCGCGCACGCCAACGCCACCGCGAGCCGCAGGCGCCGGCGCGCCATCCACGCGCACAGCACCACGCCGGTGAACGCGACCGCCGTGACCGCCGTGACGTGCCCGCTCGGGTAGGACCACTTCGGGAAGTCGATCGGCCGGACCCGCTGGTAGGCGTGCCGGGCGAACACCGTGGCCCAGCAGACCGCGAGCAGCGCCGCGCACCGCGCCACCACCGCGTCCCGGGCCAGGAACGCCCGCAACCCCAGCGACACCAACGCGATCGTGGCCAGCCCGGGGCTGAGCACGAAGCTCACCACCGCGGCCGAGTGCACGAACCCCGGCCCGAGGTCCACCGCCGCCTGGTGCAGCTCGCGGTCCAGCGCCGGCGGCCGGTGCCGGACGGTCAGGCCCAGCACCGCCGAGGCCAGCGCCAGCACGACGCCGACCAGCGCGATCACCGGCCGACGGCCGCCGCCACGGCGGCCTCCAGCGCGGGGTGGTGGAACCGGAAGCCGGCGCGTTCGAGCACCCGCGGCACCGCGCGCTGACCGGCGAGCAGACCTTCGTCCGCCATGTCGCCCAGCACCGCCCGCAACGCGAACGCGGGCGCGACCCACGGCGTCGGCCGGTGCAACGCGCGCCCGACCGTGCGGGTGAACTCGGCGTTGGTGACCGGGCTCGGCGCGGTCACGTTCACCGGGCCGGCCACGTCGTGCTCGACCACGAACCGGATGGCCGAGACCGCGTCGTCCAGCGAGATCCACGGCAGGTACTGGCGGCCGTCGCCCAGCCGCCCGCCGAGGAACGCCGAGAACAGCGGTCTGATCTTGCCGAACAGGCCGCCGGACGGGCTGATCACGAGGCCCGTGCGCAGCCGCGCCACCCGGGCGTGCCCCTCGGCGGACGCGGTCGCGGCCTCCCACCGGCGGCACAGCTCCGCCAGGAACCCGGCCCCGGACGGGCTCGTCTCGTCCACGACCTCGTCGCCGGTGTCGCCGTAGTAGCCGACGGCGCTCGAGTTGACCAGCACCGGGACGCCGTGCTCGGCCACGGCCGCGGCCAGCACCTCGGCCGGGACCGTGCGGCTGTCCAGCAGCACCTGCTTGCGCGCGTCGCTCCACCGCTTGTCCCCGACGCCCGCGCCGCACAGGTTCACCACCGCGTCCACGCCGTCGAACGTGCCGGCGTCGATCCGGCCGGCGGGCGGGTCCCAGCTCCGCTCGTCCGGCGCCGCGGCCGGCCGCCGGACGCGCCGCAGCACCTCGTGCCCGGCGCCGCGCAGCGCCACCACCAGACTGGTGCCGATCAAGCCCGACGATCCCGCGATGACAACCCGCATGGGTTGATCGTCTCGCAGCGGGGGCGCCGTTGCACAGCGGCGAACGTGTCACCCGCACCACGCGCGAAGGCCGCCCCCGGCGCACCGGGAGCGGCCTTCGCGGCTCGTGCCGTCAGAGACCCAGGTCGGCCTCGAACGCGCCCTCCTCCAGGCGGTTCTTCACCGTGGTGAGGAACCGGCCCGCGTCCGCGCCGTCGACCAGCCGGTGGTCGTAGGTCAGCGCCAGGTAGGCCATGGACCGGATGGCGATGGTGTCGTCGCCGTTCTCGTCCGTGATCACCACCGGCCGCTTCTTGACCACGCCCACGCCCAGGATGCCGACCTGCGGCTGCTGGATGATCGGCGTGTCGAACAGCGCGCCGTTGCTGCCCAGGTTGGTCAGCGAGAACGTGCCGCCGGTCAGCTCGTCCGGGGTCAGCTTGTTGGCCCGCGCCCGCGCCGCCAGGTCGCCGATCTTGTGCGACAGGCCGGCCAGGTTCAGGTCGCCCGCGTTCGCGATGACCGCGTTCAGCAGGCCGCGCTCGGTGTCGATCGCGATGCCCAGGTGCTCGGCGCCGTGGTACACGACCTCCTTCTTCTCCTCGTCGATCGAGGCGTTGAGCACCGGGTGCTGCTTGAGCGCCTCGACCGCCGCCTTGGCGAAGAACGGCAGGAACGTGAGCTTCGTGCCCTCGCGCTGCTCGAACGCCGCCTTGGCCTTGGCGCGCAGCCGGGCGATCTTGGTGACGTCCACCTCGAACACCTGGGTGAGCTGCGCCGAGACCTGGAGCGACTCGCGCGTGCGCTGGGCGACGATCTGGCGCAGCCGGGGCAGCTTCTGCACCGTGCCGCGCTTGCCGCTGGTGTCCGCCGGCGCGGTGGCGACCCGCTGGGCGGGCGCGGACGCGGGCGCGGCGGCGGCCGGCTTGGCCTCCTCCTGCTTCGGGGCCTTCGCGGCCTCGACGGCGGCCAGCACGTCCTGCTTGCGGATCCGGCCGCCGACGCCGGTGCCCTTGAGCGTGGACAGGTCGATGCCGTTCTCCGACGCGAGCTTGCGCACCAGCGGCGTCACGTACGGCGCGCCGTTGGACGACTCCTCGGCGGGCTTGGCCTGCTCCTGCTTCGGGGCCTCCTGCTTCGGGGCCTCGGGCGCGGGCGCTTCCTGCTTCGGCGCCTCCTGGGCCGGGGCTTCCTGGGCCGGGGCCTCGGCGGGCTTCGGGGCCTCCTGGGCCGGGGCCGGCGCGGGCTTGGGGGCCTCCTGGGCGGCCGGCGCGGGCGAGCCCGAGCCGATCACCGCGAGCTTGCCGCCGACCTCGACGGTCTCGTCCTCGCCGGCGGTGATCTCCAGCAGCGTGCCCGCCACCGGCGACGGGATCTCGGTGTCGACCTTGTCGGTGGACACCTCCAGCAGCGGCTCGTCGACCTCGACCGAGTCGCCGACGGCCTTCAGCCACCGGGTGACGGTGCCCTCGGTGACGCTCTCGCCCAGCGCGGGCATGGTCACCGGGGTGCCGTCGGCCGAGCCGCCGCCGGACTGCGCGGGAGCCTGGGCCGGGGCCGCCTCGGCCTGCGGGGCCGGTTCCGGCTCGGGCGCGGACCGGGGCTCCGGCTGCGCCTCCTCGGCGGGCGCGGTGGCCGCGCCCGTGGTCGAGTCGGACTCGTCGGAGGACCCGGAGCCCGAGCCGTCGCCGATGACGGCGAGTTCCGCGCCGACCTCGACGGTCTCGTCCTCCTGGGCGACGATCTTCTGGAGCACGCCCGCCGCGGGCGAGGGGATCTCGGTGTCGACCTTGTCGGTGGACACCTCCAGCAACGGCTCGTCGACCTCGACGCGGTCACCCTCCTGCTTCAACCAGCGGGTGACCGTGCCCTCGGTGACGCTCTCGCCGAGTGCGGGCATTTGGACGGAGAAGGCCATCGTTCGCTGACTCCTCGTGCGTAAGTCGGGGATCGGCTGACTGGGGTGCGACGGTCAGCCGTGCACGTGCAGCGGCTTGCCGGCCAAGGCGAGGAAGGCCTCGCCGAGGGCTTCTGTCTGGGTCGGGTGGGCGTGGATCAGCGGAGCCACGTCCTCGGGGTAAGCCTCCCAGCTGTAGATGAGCTGGGCCTCGCCGATCAGCTCGCCGACCCGCTCGCCCACCATCGTGACACCGACCACCGGGCCGTCGGGCGCCTTCACGAGCTTGACGCCGCCGGCGGTCTTCAGGATCTGGCTCTTGCCGTTGCCCGCGAGGTCGTAGACGAACGTCTCCGCGGAGCCGTACTTCTCCTTGGCCGCGGCCTCGGACAGGCCGACCGACGCGACCTCGGGCTTGCAGTAGGTCACGCGCGGGATGCCCGCCTCGTCGATGACCTTCGGGTTCAGCCCGGCGATGTCCTCGGCGACGAAGATGCCCTGCTGGAACCCGCGGTGCGCGAGCTGCAGGCCGGGCACGATGTCGCCGACCGCGTAGACGCCCGGCAGGTTGGTGCGCAGCCGCTCGTCGGTGACGACGAACCCGCGCTCCAGCGCGACGCCCGCCTCCTCGTAGCCGTGGCCCGCGGTGTTGGGGCCGCGGCCGACGGCGACCAGCAGCAGGTCGGCCTCCAGCACGTCGCCGGACTCCAGGGTCACGGACACGCCGGACTCGTCCTGGGTGGCGCCGGTGAACTTCACGCCGGTCTTGAACTTGATGCCGCGGCGGCGGAACGCGCGCTCCAGCTGCTTGGACGCGTACTCGTCCTCGGCCGGGACCAGGCGGGGCAGCGCCTCCACGATGGTGACGTCCGCGCCGAAGGAGGACCACACGCTGGCGAACTCGACCCCGATGACGCCGCCGCCCAGCACGACGACCTTCTCCGGGATGAAGTCCAGGTTGAGCGCCTGGTCGCTGGTGATCACCCGGCCGCCGATCTCCAGGCCGGGCAGGCTGCGCGCGTAGGAACCGGTCGCCAGCACCACGTTCTTGCCGGTGTAGCGCTGCCCGTCCACCTCGACCGCGTTCGGGCCGACGAACGTGCCCGCGCCCTCGACCAGGGTCACCTTGTTGGCCTTGACCAGGCCCTGCAAGCCCTTGTAGAGGCGGCTGACCACGCCGTCCTTGTACGAGTTGACGCCCGCGATGTCGATGCCCTCCAGCGAGGACTTCACGCCGAACTGGTCACCCTCGCGCGCGTTGTCCGCGACCTCCGCCGCGTGCAGCAGCGCCTTGGTGGGGATGCAGCCGCGGTGCAGGCACGTGCCCCCCAGCTTGTCCTTCTCGACCAGGATGACGGACAGGCCGAGCTCGGCCGCGCGGAACGCGCAGGCGTAGCCGCCCGAGCCGCCACCGAGGATCACAAGGTCGGCGGAGGTGTCGGTCACGGGTTCTCCCTGGAGAGCTTGATGCCTTACTCCGCGCGGGTGCGCGCGTGTGGTTGCCATCTTGTCACTACCGTGCGAACGCCGGCGACGCGGTGTCCTGTTCGGAGGATTTGGCCCCGCTTTCACACGCGCGCCGGCACCATGGTCGCCTGAGGTTCCGGCAGGAGGTGGCCCGGTGGGCCTGTTCGACCGTTTTCGCAGGAAGCAGCGGCCGGGTGTGCTGCGCACGGCCACGTCCACGGACACCGGCCACCTGGAGCAGTGGGCGGCCGCGCGCCGGGGCGTGGAGGCGTACGTCGAACCGAAGACGACCGTGACGGAGACCACGGTCGTGCTCGTGGCGCACGACGGCGAGTGGACCCGGCGGCGGATCGACGGCACGGAGGGCGCGAAGCGCCTGGCCAAGAAGCTGGGCATCCCGATCTACGACGCGGGCATCGTCGGCTACCCCAAGCGGATGCGCGAGTACTCGCGGCGCAAGAACCAGTCCTGAGCCCCGGCGCGCCCGGGCGGCGCGCCGTGCCGGCCTGGGCTGTCTCACTATGTGGTGGTCGGCGTCCGTCACGTGGGAAACGGGCGGTCGAGCCCGGCCCACAGCGTCGCCACCAGGGCGCGCGGCTCGGTGGGCCAGTCGGTGAAGAACCCGAGGAACGCGTGGTAGTGGCACGCGCCCAGCAGCAGTTCCGCCGCGGACCGCGGGTCCACCGCCGCCGGCAGCCTGCCCAGCGCGCGTTCGGCCTCCAGGTACCGCGCGAGCGTTTGCGGGACGGTCTGCGGCCCGGTGTCGCGCGCGTTCAGCGCCTCGCGGTGGGCGGCGAGCAACGCCGGTTCGGCGAAGAGCGACGCCGCGATCGGGAAGGTGTCGCGGTAGAAGGCCATCGCGGCGGCGGCGATGTCGGCCAACGTCTCGCGCACGTCGCCGACGCCGGGTTCCAGCGCGGCCAGCCGGGCCGGGAAGTCGCTCGGCGCGCGTTCCCGCAGCACGGCCAGGAACAGCTCGGTCTTGTCGGCGAAGTGCTTGTAGAGCGCCGCTTCCGAGAAGCCCGCCGCCTTGGCGATCTCCTTGGTGGTCGCGCGCGAGAGGCCCTTGGTGCGCAGGACGTGGGCCGCCGCGTCGAGCATGCGGTCGCGTGTGCTCATGGGGCTACCCTAGTGGTTAGTGAGTGCTCACCAACCGAAGGGCGGACGCATGAGGATCACGGTTCTCGGCGCGAGTGGCGGCACCGGGACGAGGGTGGTGGAGCTGGCGCGGGAGGCCGGGCACGAGGTCACCGCGATCGTGCGCGCGCCGAACGGCCGCGACACCGTGGCCGACGTGATGGACCCGGGTTCGCTCGGGCCGCACGTCGCCGGCGCGGACGCGGTGGTGTCGGCGATCGGGCCGCGGGCGGTGGGGCGGCCGACGTCCGTGCAGACCGACAGCACGCGGTCGGCGATCGCGGCGATGGGCGCGCACGGCGTGCGCCGGTTGGTCGTGGTCAGCAACAGCGGCATGGTGACCGAGGGTGACGACCCGGTCAGCCGCTACCTCGTGAAGCCCGTTCTGCGGCGGGTGTTCAGGCACCCGTGGGGTGACATGGCCCGGATGGAGGACGTCGTGCGGGCGAGCGGTCTGGAGTGGACGATCGTCCGCCCGCCGCGGCTGACCGACGGGCCGCGCACGGGCGCGTACCGCACGGCGGTCGGCGTGAACGTGCGCGGCGGCCGGACGGTGTCCCGGGCCGACCTGGCGGCGCTGGTGGTGCGCTGCCTGGCCGACCCGGGGACCGTGCGCCAGGTGATCAGCATCGCGAACTGATCGGCGTCGAGCGCCGACCGGGCCGCCGGCCGGACCGCGAGGTGATCGGACCGCCGCCCCGTCCGGGGGCGTTGCCCCGGTCCGGGTCGTGAGCCGACCGGCGTCGTGAACCGACCGGCGTCGAGGGGGCGGTCGGTGTCGGTCAGCCGTTGGCCGCGATGTCGGCCAGCACCGCGGCCATGGTGCGGACCGGGACGCCGGTGCCGCCCTTGGCGGTGTAGCCGTACGGGCCGCCCGAGTGGAACGCCGGACCCGCCACGTCGATGTGCGCCCAGGACACGCCCTCGGCCACGAACTCGCGCAGGAACACGCCCGCGGTGAGCATGCCGCCGAACCGGTGCCCCGCCACGTTCGCGATGTCGGCGACCCGCGAGTCGAGGTCGCCGCGCAGCTCCTCCGGCAGCGGCATGGCCCACGCCTGCTCGCCCACCGCGCGGCCGAGCGCGGCCACCCGGTCGCGGAACTCGTCGGTGCCCATGACGCCGGCGGTCCGCTTGCCCAGCGACACGACCTGCGCGCCGGTGAGCGTGGACGTCTCGATCAGGTAGTCGGGGTTGTCCTCGCAGGCGCGCACGATGGCGTCGGAGAGGATGAGCCGGCCCTCGGCGTCGGTGTTGAGCACCTCGACGGTCTTGCCGCCGTACATGGTCAGCACGTCGCCGGGCCGGTAGGCGGTGCCCGAGGGCATGTTCTCCGCCATCGGGGCCCACGCGGTGACCTCCAGCGGGAACTTCAGCTTCGCGGCGAGCACGACGGTGGCGATCACGGCCGCCGCGCCGCCCATGTCCGAGGTCATCTCGTCCATGCCGGCGGCGGGCTTGATGGAGATGCCGCCGGTGTCGAAGGTGATGCCCTTGCCGACGAGCGCGACCTTCTTGCCCGCCTTCGGGCCGCGGTAGGTGATGCGGACCAGGCGCGGCGGGCGGCTGGAACCGCCGCCGACGCCGAGGATGCCGCCGAAGCCCTGCTTGCGCAGCGCCTTCTCGTCCAGCACCTCGACCTCCAGCCCCTCGGCCTTGGCCAGGGCGGCGGCGCGATCGGCGAAGGACGCCGGGAACAGGTCGTTCGGCGGGGTGTTGACGAAGTCGCGGGTCGTGGTCACGGCCTCGGCGATCGCGGTCGACGCCTTGAGCGTGGCGCGGTGCGCCCGCACGGTGCCCTCGGCCGGCGCGACGAGGTCGACGCGCGCGACGGGGCCGTCGCCCTTGTTCGACTTGTAGGCGGTGAACGAGTACGCGCCCAGCACGGTGCCCTCGACGGCGGGGCCGAGGTGCAGGGCGGACAGCGTGGTCACGGCGCGCTTCCTGCCGCCCAGCGCGCGGGCGGCGGCGCCGGACGCGCGGCGCACCTGGTCCTCGGTGACCGTGCCGTCGGCGGCGGGCTTGCCGAGGCCGGCGGCGAGCACGACGCGGGCGGCGAGCTTGCCGAGCGTCGGCACGGTGACGACCTCGTCGGCCTTGCCGGTCGCGCCGACGGCGTCGAGCACCTCCAGCAGCGCGCCGTCGAACGCGGCGTTCACCGCCTCGGCGCCGGCGGCGAGGGCGAGGCCGTCCGGGCCTTGGATCGTGCCAACCACGACGGCGTCGGCGGCGGTGGTGCTCAGGTCACTGTCGGTGATGGCCAACTTCGGCGCGGTCACTGCGGCTCCTTGACGGGTCCTCCCGGCGCTTCCTGGGCGTGCGGCGGGATGAGGGTGGATCGTGACGAATGCTAAAGGTCTCGTTCACACCCATGTCGGCCGCACCTTCGATAGCAATGAGTAACAATTAACACGAATGGGGGTCAACCGGCCGGGCGTTCGCGGTCACCCGGTTGATCTGGGACTGTGTACCGGTGAAAATCACGCCCCGTGCGGGGGCCGTGGTGCTCGCTCTCGGCGCGACCCTGGGGGCCGGTGTGTTCACCGGATTCGGCCCCGCCGCGGCCGTCGCGGGCCCCTGGTTCCTCCCCGGTCTGCTCCTGGCCTCGGTCGCCGCGCTGTGCTGTGCGTTCTCCACCGCCGACCAGCACCGCGCCTACCCGGACGCCCAAGGCGGCTACGCCTACATCCGCAACCAGCTCGGCCCGTGGCCGGCGCGGATCGGCGGGAGCGCCCACCTGGTCGGCCGGGCCGGCATGGCGGCGGCGGTGGCCGGCGTGTTCGGTTCCTACGTGTTCCCGGAGCAGCGCGTGGCGGCGGCGGTGGCCCTGCTCGTGGTGACGGCCGGGCTCGGCGCGGCCGGCGTCAGGTGGGGCACGCGGCTCAGCGCGGCGGCGCTCGCCGTGGTGCTCGGGGTGCTGCTGCTGGTGGTGCTGGTGTGCTTCTCGGTCGCGCCGCCGGAGGGCAACCCGGTCGCGGCGGGGGAGTCGCCCGGGTTCGAGGGCCTGATGGCCGCGTCGTCGCTGCTGTTCGCCGTCTTCCTGGGGTTCGAGCGGGTGACCGCGCCCCACGACGGCGACCGGGTGTTCCCGTCCCGCGTGCTGCACTTCGCGGTGCCGGCGACGATCGGCGTGGTGCTGGTGGTGGCCGTCGCGGTCGGCGCGGCGCTGCTGCGTCAGCTCGGGCCGGCGCGGTTGGCGCTGTCGCCCGCGCCGCTGCGGGACGCGCTGGTGGCGGCCGACGGGCAGTGGCTGCTGCCGGTGCTCGCGGTCGGCGCGGCGGTGGCGGCGGTGTCGTCGCTGTGCTTCGTGCTCGCGTCGGCGCGGCGGACGCTGGTCGGCATGACCGAGACGGGTGACCTGCCGCCGATCCGGGCCGGCTGGCCGCTGGAGGTCGCGGGCGCGGGACTGGCCGTGCTGGGCGTGGTGGCGCTGCCGCCGTCGACCGCGTTGGCGGTGGGCGCGTGCGGCACGGCGTTCTACTACGGGTTCACGAACGCCTCGGCGCGCGTGCTGCTCCAGGACGACCGGACGTGGTCGATGCGGACGGCGTGCCTGGGCCTGGGGCTGTCGGTGTTGCTGGCGATGAGCGCGCCCTCGACGGCCCTCGTCGTGACCGGGGCGGGGGTCGCGCTGGGTACCGGGTTGCTCGCGCTGGGTCGAGTGCGGCACGCCGTCGGCTGATCCGTCCGGATGGTCGGATGTCCGAGCATCGGGACAGCGATTTTCCGACGTCCCAGTGGCGGCTATCGTGCTGCCATGACGACCGCGTTGCCTTTCACCCGGACCCCCAACCCGCAGCCGGCGACCCCGGAGCGCGTTGCGGAGGTACTCGCCAAGCCGGGCTTCGGGCAGCACTTCACCGACCACATGGTGACGATCCGCTGGAGCCAGGAGCGGGGATGGCACGACGCCGCCGTCGAGCCCTACCACCCGCTGGAGCTGGACCCGGCGGCCATGGTGCTGCACTACGGCCAAGCGATCTTCGAAGGGCTCAAGGCGTACCGCCAGCCCGACGGCTCGATCGCGTCCTTCCGCCCCTCGGCGAACGCCGAGCGCTTCCGCGCGTCGGCCCGCCGGCTCGCCATGCCCGAGCTGCCCGACGAGCTGTTCCTGGGGTCGATCCGGGAGCTGCTCGCGGTGGACGGGCGGTGGGTGCCGTCCATCCCGGAGGAGTCGCTGTACCTGCGGCCGTTCCTCTACGCGACCGAGAAGGGCCTCGGCGTGCGGCCGGCGAAGGAGTACCTGTACGTGCTCATCGCCTCGCCCGCGGGGTCGTACTTCGCCGGCGGGTTGAAGCCGGTGACGGTGTGGCTGTCCACGGAGTACGTGCGGGCGGCCCCGGGCGGCACGGGCGCGGCGAAGTTCGCGGGCAACTACGCGGCGTCGCTGGTGGCGCAGGCGCAGGCCGCCGAGCAGGGCTGCGACCAGGTCGTGTGGCTGGACGCGGTGGAGCGGCGGTGGGTCGAGGAGATGGGCGGGATGAACCTGTTCTTCGTCCTCGGGTCGGGTGAGGACGTGCGGGTGGTGACGCCGGAGCTGTCGGGCGCGCTGCTGCCGGGGATCACCCGGGACTCGCTGCTGCGGCTGGCGGCCGACTTCGGGTACGCGGTCGAGGAGCGGCGGTTCTCCACGGAGGAGTGGGAGAAGAAGGCCGAGTCCGGGGAGCTGACCGAGGTGTTCGCCTGCGGCACGGCGGCGGTGATCACGCCGGTGGGGTACGTGAAGCACGCGGAGGGCGAGTTCTCGGTGGCCGGCGGTCGGACCGGTGACGTGACCATGCGGCTGCGCAACCACCTGACCGGCATCCAGCAGGGCCAGGTCCCCGACCCGCACGGCTGGATGACCAAAATCGACTAACCCGGCGTGTCCTACCTCCAGAACGCGCGTGTCCTACGTTCAGAACGCGTGAGTCCTACGTTCAGAACGCGTGAGTCGTACGTTCAGAACGCGTGAGTCCTACGTTCAGGGTGCGAGAGTCCTACGTTCAAGGATGGTGAGTTCAGCGCTCGGGTCCGGCTCGATTTGACATGGGGCCCTTACGGGTACCCGGGGCAGGCCAAAGCCGGCAGGCCCGGCGGGGAAAAGCGTCCCGCCAGGCC
>NZ_JBHYXZ010000128.1:0-14008 GCF_042752395.1 Actinosynnema sp. NPDC059335
CGCGCCGGTCGCGGCCGGGCCGCCCGCGCCTGCACCGGCCGCACTCGCTCCGGTGCCCGCCGCGTCGGCCGTGCCGGCGCTCGACGTGCCGGTGCCTGCCGCGCCCGCCCCACCCGTGCCCGCACCCGCGGGCACGTGGTAGGCCACCAGCCGGTCCTCGCGCACCACCACGGCCACCTGCGCCACGGCGGCGTGCCGCGCCAGCACCGCCTCGATCTCGCCCAGCTCGATCCGGAACCCGCGGATCTTCACCTGCTGGTCGGCGCGGCCGAAGTACTCCAGCCGGCCGTCCACCCACCGGGCCAGGTCGCCGGTCCGGTACATCCGCGAGCCGGGCGGCCCGAACGGGCTCGCCGGGAACCGGGACGCGGTCAGGCCGGGCCGCTTCAGGTACCCGCGCGCCAGGCCCGGCCCGGCCACGTACATCTCGCCCACCACGCCCGGCGGCACGGGCCGCAGGTCCTCGTCCAGCACGTAGACCCGCAGGTCGGGGATCGGCACGCCGATCGTGCCGTCGGCCTCGGTCCACGTGACGTGCACGGTGGTCTCGGTGATCCCGTACATGTTGATCAACCGGCCGGGTCCGCGCCACGCCGCCACCTTGCGCACGTCGAGCGCCTCGCCGCCGAAGACCACGTACCGCACCGACGGCAGCTCGGGCGTCTCGGCCAGGAGCTGGTAGAACGCCGACGGCGTCTGGTTGAGCACCGTCACGCCCTCGTCCCCGATCAACCGGGCGAAGTCGCGCGGCGACCGCGACACCTCGAACGGCACGACGACCAGCCGACCGCCGTACAGCAGCGGTCCCCACAGCTCCCACACCGAGAAGTCGAAGGCGTAGCTGTGGAACAGCGTCCACACGTCGTCGGGGCCGAACCCGAACCAGTGGTCGGTCCGCGACATCAGCCGCACCACGTTGGCGTGCGGCACCACCACGCCCTTGGGCTTGCCGGTCGAGCCGGACGTGTAGATCACGTACGCGGCGTTGTCCGGCGACAGCGCCACCTCCGGCGCGGTGGCGGGCAGCGCCGCCAGGTCCGGCAGCGCCTGCAGCGTCAGCACCGGCCACGCGTCGGCGACCATGTACGCGACCCGGTCGGCCGGGTAGTCCGGGTCGATCGGCAGGTACGCCGCGCCGGCCTTGAGCACGCCCAGCACCGCCACCACCAGGTCCAGCGATCGCGGGAACTTCAACGCCACCAGCGTTTCCGGCCCCGCGCCCGCCCGGACGAGGTGGTGGGCGAGCCGGTTGGCGCGCTCGTCCAGCTCCCGGTAGGTCAGCGACTCGCCCCGGCAGGTGACCGCCACCGCGTCGGGCGTGCGCGCGACCTGCCGCGCGAACAGCGACGGGATGGTGTCGGCCACCGGTTCGGCCGGCGCGGCGCCGTTCCACGACACCAGCACCTGCTCCAGCTCGCCGTCGGACAGCCACGGCAGGTCCCCCACGCGGCGGTGCGGGTCCGCGCCGAGCGCGTCGAGCAGCCGGGCCAGCCGGTCGCCCAGCGCGGCGATCGTGCGCTCGTCGAACAGCCTCGGGTCGTAGGTCAGCTCGACGTGCAGCGACCCCTCGGCGTAGGCGCGCACGGTCAACGGGAACGTGGTCGTGTCCAGGCTGTCGATCTCGCCCACGGCAGGCGCGTCGTCGGGCGTGTCGGCGTCCGCCGGGTAGTTCTCGAACGCCAGCAGGCTGTCGAACAGGCGGGTCCCCGCCCACTGCTGCACCTGCGCCAGCGACACGAAGTCGAACCGCCGCGACTCCATCTGCTCGGCCTGGAGCCGGCGCAGCCAGTCCACCGCGGTCGCGTCCGGGTCCACCACCACGCGCGCGGGCACGGTGTTGATGAACATGCCGGCGATCGACTCGACGCCGGGCAGCTCGGCCGGGCGGCCCGACACCGTGCTGCCGAACACCACGTCACGCCAGCCGGAGGTGCGGGCCAGCAGCAGTGCCCACGCGCCCTGCACCAGCGTGTTCACCGTCAGGCCGGACGCGCGGGCCACCGCGTCGAGCCGGTCGAGCGGCAGGTCGAGCGCGACCTTCGCGGACGACTCCGCGCGGTGCGCCTGCGCGGGCTCCCGGTCGAACGGCAGCGGCGTCGGCGACTCGACGCCCGCCAGCACGGCGCGCCAGTGCGCCTCGGCGTCGCCCTGGTCCTGCTCCGCGAGCCACGCCAGGTAGTCGCGGAACGGCCGGCGCGGGGTCGGCGCGCCGCCCGCGTACTCCGCCAGCACGTCGCCGAACACCTGCGGGGTGCTCCAGCCGTCCAGGATCAGGTGGTGCGAGGTCCACAGCACGTCGACCTCGGTGTCGGACACCCGCCCGATCACCACCCGCATCAGCGTCGGCGCGGCCAGGTCCAGCCCGGCCGCGGCGTCGGCGGCGACCAGCTCGTCGGTCACGTCCGCGTAGGTCACCGGCAGCCGCACGCCGCGCCGCACGACCTGCACGGGCTCGTCCAGGCCCTCCCAGGCGACGCCGGACCGCAGCACCGGCGTGCGGTCCACCACCCGCTGCCACGCCTCGCCGAGCCGGCGCGGGTCGGTCACGTTCGACAGCCGCACCCGCATCTGGTTGAGGTACGCCGTGCCGTCGTCGACGAGGTCGTGGAACAGCATCCCCGCCTGGAGCGGGGTGAGCGGGTAGACGTCCTCCACGTCCGGGTCGGCGATCCGGTCGACCTGCTCCTGGGTCAGCCGCGCCAGCGGGAAGTCCGACGGGGTGCGGCCCCACGCGCCGGGCCGGGCGCAGAACTCGGCGATGCCGCGCAGCGCGTCGAGCATCCGGTCGGCCAGCGCCCGCACCGCGGCCTCGTCGTGCGCGGAGGTGGAGAACTCCCACTCCACCACCAGTTCGCCGCCGGACACCGCGGCGGTGATGTCGAGCAGGTGCGGTCGGACGAAGTCGTCCGGCACCTCGCGGCCCGACGCGGCCTCGGTGACCGAGCCGTCCCACTGGCCCAGGTAGTTGAAGCACACCCGGGGCAGCGACCCGGTCAGGCCCCGGTCGTCGTACCGCAGCGCCTCGTAGCTCAGGCCCTTGTCGGGCACGGCGCGCAACTGCTCCTTCACCGCCTTCAGCGCGGTGTCCCAGCCGCCGGCCGGGAGTGCGAGCGCCACCGGGAACTGCGCGGTGAACCAGCCGACCGTGCGCGAGAGGTCCACGCCGTCGAACAGCTCCTCGCGGCCGTGGCCCTCCAGCGCCACCAGCGCACGCCCGCCGAACGCCGACGCCAACGCGGTCAGCAGCACGTCGTTGACCTGCGTCCGGTACGCCTCGGGCACCTCGCGCAGCAGCGCGTCGGTCTCGGCGCGGCCGAGGCGGACGGTGACGCTGCGCGCCGTGTCCGCCCGCGTCGGCACGGGCTCCTCGACCGGCACGTCCGCCCAGTGCGGCAGGGCCGCGTCGAACCCGCCGGCGCGGACGTGCCGGTCCAGCCGCCGCGCCCAGTCGGCGAACGCCGTGGTCTTCGGGCCGAGCGCGCCGCCCGCCAGCAGGGTCTCCAGGTCGGAGACGATGATCCGCCACGACACCGCGTCCACCACGAGGTGGTGCGCGGTCAGGAACAGCCGCCCGTCGGGCAGCAGCACCGCGCGCAGCATCGGCCCGTGGCGCGGGTCCAGGCCCGCCCGCGCGCGTTCCGCCTCGGTGCGCAGGTCGTCGGCGCCGATCCGGAAGACATCCGCGTGCTCGTCCTCGGCGACCTCCTGCCGCCACGTGCCGTCCACCAGGGTGAACCGCGTCCGCAACGCGTCGTGGTGGGCCACGACGGCGTGCACGGCGTCCCGGACCGCGGCCGGCGGCACGTCGCCCGGTTCCACGACCACCGACATGGTGAAGTGCGCCAGCGGTCCGTGCTCGGTGAAGAACCAGCGCTGGATCGGGGTGAGCGGCACCGGACCGGTGACGACCTCGTGCACCCGCCCGACGTCCTCGGTGACCGCGAGCGCCAGGTCCTCGACGGTCTGCCGCAGGAAGATGTCCTTGGACGTCAGGCCCAGCCCGGCCTGCCGGGCGCGCGACACCACCTGCATGGACAGGATCGAGTCGCCGCCCAGCGCGAAGAAGTTGTCGTGCGCGCCGACCCGCTCCACGCCCAGCACCTCGGCCCACACCTCGGCCAGCCGGGCCGCGACGCCCGCGCTGGGCGCGACGTAGTCGGCGCGGTCGGCGAACTCCGGCGCGGGCAGGGCGCGGCGGTCCACCTTGCCGCTGGGCGTCAGCGGCAGCCCGTCGAGGGAGACGAACGCCGAGGGGACCATGTGGTCGGGCAGCCGTTCCTTCAGCCACGGCCCGAGATCGGACGCCGGGCCGACGGTGTAGGCGACCAACCGCGGGTGGCCGTGGTGCTCGCGCACCGCCACCGCGGCCTGCGCCACGTCCGGGTGGGCCAGCAGCGCGGCCTCCACCTCGCCCAGCTCGATCCGGAACCCGCGGATCTTGACCTGGTCGTCCGTGCGGCCGAGGTACTCCAGGCCGTCGGGGGTCCACCGGACCCGGTCGCCCGTGCGGTACATGCGCGAGCCGGGCTCGCCGAACGGGTCGGCCAGGAAGCGGGACGCGGTCAGACCGGGTCGGTCGAGGTACCCGCGCGCCACCTGCGCGCCGGCGATGTACAGCTCGCCGGGCACCCCGGTGGGCACCGGCCGGAGGTCGTCGTCGAGCACCCGGGCGACCAGGTTCGCCAACGGCGCGCCGATGACCGGCCGGTCGCCGACCACGCGGCAGGAGACCGCGTCCACGGTGGTCTCGGTGGGGCCGTAGAAGTTGTGCACCGCGGTGTCCACCCCGGCCAGCTCCCGCCACAGCGGTCCGGGCAGCGCCTCGCCGCCCAGCATCAGCACCCGGGGCCGGTGCTCGCCGGCGAGCAGGCCGGCGGGGATGAGCTGCTGCGCGTACGACGGCGTGAGGTCGAGGAAGTCGATCCGGTGCCGCCGCACGTAGTCCACCAGCGCGGCGGGCTCCAGGCGCACGTCGTCGGTGAGCAGGTGCAGCTCGTGGCCCGCGGCCATGAGCACCGGGCCCTCCCACGAGGTGTCGAACGAGAACACCGCCGACAGCGCGACCCGCAGGTGCTCCCGGGCGAAGTCCGTGACGTGGTTGTGCAGCAGGTTCACCAGCTGCCGGTGCTCCACCACGACGCCCTTGGGCGTGCCGGTGGAACCCGACGTGTAGATGACGTACGCGGCGTGGTCGGGCCGCACCGCGACGCCGGGGTCGGTGGCGGGGAGCCCGGCCAACTCCGGCCACGACTCCAGCACCAGCGCGGGCCGCGCGTCGCGGAGCAGGAAGTCCACCCGCTCGCGCGGCAGGCCCCGGTCGACGGGCAGGTAGACCGCGCCCGCCTTGTGCACGCCGAGGATGGCCACCACGGCGTCCGCCGTCCTGGGCAGCATCACCGCCACCACCCGCTCGGGTCCCGCGCCGCGCTCCACCAGCCAGTGCGCGAGCCGGTTGGCCCGCGCGTCCAGCTCGGCGAACGTCAGCCGCTCGTCGCCGCACACCAGCGCGGTCGCGTCCGGCGTCCGCGCGGCCTGCGCGGCGAACACGGCGGGGAACGTGGTGTTCGGGACGTCCAGCGCGCGACCCCGGCCGTCGGGCTCGTCGCCCAGCAGCAGCGGCACCGCCGACAGCGGCCGGGCCGGGTCGGCGACGACGCCCGCCAGCAGCGCGAGCAGGTGCCCGACCACCCGGTCCACCGAGGACGCGTCGAACAGGTCGGTGCTGTACTCGACCGCGCCGCGCAGCACGCCGTCGGAGGCGTCGAACTCGAACGTCAGGTCGCACGTGGACGTGAGCTGGGGCAGCCGCACCGGGCTCAGCTCCAGCCCCGGCAGCCGGGGCGGTTCGCCGCTCGCGTTCTGCAGCAGCACCATCACGTCGAACAGCGGGTTGCGGCTCGGGTCGCGTTCCGGCCGCACCGCGTCCACCACGCGCTCGAACGGCACGTCCTGGTGGGCGAACGCCTCCCGCGCGGTCACGCGCACCCGCGCCAGCAAATCCTCGAACGACCCGTCCAGGTCCACGGTGGACCGCAGCACGACGGTGTTGACGAACAGGCCGACGACGTCGTCCAGCTCGGCCCGGCCGCGACCGGAGACCGCCGTGCCCACCGCGATGTCGTCCTGCCCGCTGTACCGCGCGAGCAGCGCCTGGCAGGCGGCGACCAGCGCGGTGAACACCGTGTCGCCGCGCTCGCGCACCAGCACGCCCAGCGCGTCCGCCACGTCGTCGGGCACGGTGAACTCGCGCACCGCGCCCGCCGTGCCGCGCACCGCCGCCCGGGGCCGGTCGGTGGGCAGCTCCAGCGGCGGCACCCCGGCCAGCTGCCCGGCCCAGTAGTCCACCGGCGGGTCCTGCCGCCACGCCGCGTAGTCCACGTACTGCACCGCCGGCGGCGCCGGCGCCTCGCCCGCGTACAGCGCCTCCAGGTCGCGCATCAGCACGCCCGTCGACCAGCCGTCGGTCACGATGTGGTGCACCGCCAGCGCGAACACGTGCTCGTCCTCGGCGACCCGCACCAGCCGCACCCGCAGCAGCGGGCCCCGCTCCAGGTCGAACGGCGTGCCGGCCTCCTCGCGCAGCACCGCCTCCCACGGGGCGTCCTCGACCTCCAGCGGCACCGGGAACGGCTCGTGCAGCACCTGCACGCCGTCGGCCAAGGTGGTGCGCAGCGACTCGTGCCGCGCGACCAGGCCGTCCAGCGCCCGCCGCAGCGCCGCCACGTCCAGCGGTCCCCGCACCCGCCACGCCGCGAGCGTCACGTACTCCGTGCTGCCGGGCTCGAACCGGTCCAGGAACCACAGCCGCCGCTGCGCGGGGGTCTGCGGGTGGACGCCATCGCGCGGGATCACCGGGATGGCGTCCACCACCTGCTCGCCGGAGATCGCGGTCGCGAGTCCGGACACCGTGGGGTTCTCGAACAGCGCGCGGGGCGAGAGCTGCACCCCGAACCGCTCGCGCAGCCGCGAGGTCACCCGCATGCTGATGATCGAGTCGCCGCCGAGGGTGAAGAAGTCGTCGTGCGCGCCGACCCGGTCCACGCCCAGCACGTCGGCCCAGACGTCGGCCACGGCGCGCTCGGCGTCGGTGCGCGGCGCGACGTACTCGCGCTCGCGGGTCGGCTCCGGGTCGGGCAGCGCCCGCCGGTCCACCTTCCCGTTGCGGCTCAGCGGCAGCTCGTCCAGCAGCACGAACGCCGCCGGCACCATGTAGTCGGGCAGCTCGCGCCGGGCCATCCCGGCCAGCTCCGCCACGTCGGGCCGCCCGGAGCCTGCGACCACGTAGGCGACGAGCCGCTTCACGCCCTGCGCGTCCTGGCGGGGCGCCACCACGACCTCGGCGACCGCCGGGTGCGCGGCCAGCACGGTCTCGATCTCGCCCAGCTCGACCCGGAAGCCGCGGATCTTCACCTGTTCGTCGGCCCGGCCGACGAACGCCAGCTCGCCGCCCGCCGTCCAGCGCACCAGGTCGCCCGTGCGGTACATGCGCCCGCCCGACCCGCCGAACGGGTCGGCCACGAACCGCTGCGCGGTCAGGCCCGGCCGGTCGAGGTACCCGCGCGCCAGGCCCTCGCCCGCGAGGAACAGCTCGCCGACGACGCCGGGCGGCACGGGCCGCAGGTCGCCGTCCAGCACGTACGCGCGCATGCCGTCCAGCGGCGTGCCGATCGGCACCGGGTCCGGCACCTCCTCGACCGCGGTGAACACCCGTCGGGTGGCGTAGGTGGTGGTCTCGGTGGGGCCGTAGACGTCCACGACGGCCGTGCCGGGGCAGGCGGCCAGCACCCGCCGCACCGCCGCGGCGGGCACCACGTCGCCGCCGGTCCACACCTCGCGCAGGCCCGCCAGGCAGTCCGGCGCGTCCTGCGCCAGCGCCCGGAACAGGCCCGCGGTCAGGAACACGGCGGTGACCCCGCCCTCGGCGACCGCCCGGCGCAGCACCTCCGCGTCCACGTCCACCGGCGGCGCCACCACGACCGCGCCACCGCGCAGCAGCGGCACCCACACCTCGTAGGTGGAGGCGTCGAACGCCGTGGGGGAGTGCATCAGGACGCGCTCGTGGCCGCGGTCGAACGAGCGGTCGAGCGCCAGGCCGACCACGTCCCGCTGCCGCACCGCGACGCCCTTCGGCGTGCCGGTCGAGCCGGAGGTGTGCACGACGTAGGCCAGGTGGTCCGGGTGCGCCACGACGCCGGGGTCGGTGTCGGGCTCGTCGGGCACGACGTCGAGCGGCACCACGACCCCGTCGTGGACCTCCCGCGCCGTGTCCACCCAGCCGGCGTCGGCCAGCAGCACGGCGGCCGAGGTGTCGGCGAGCAGCAGCCGGAGCCGGTCGCGCGGGGCCCGGACGTCCAGCGGCACGTACGCGCCATCCGCCTTGACCACCGCGAGCAGGCCCACGACCAGGTCCACCGAGCGGGCGGCCAGCAGGGCGACCCGCTCGTCGGGTCCGACGCCCAGCCGCACCAGGTGGTGCGCCAGCCGGTTGGCCCGCGCGTCCAGCGCGGCGTAGTCCAGCACGACGTCGCCGGACACCACCGCGGCGGCGTGCGGCGTGCTGCGGACCTGCGCGGCGAACGCGGCCGCGATGCCCGCGGCCGGCCCGCCCGCGCCGGTGTCGTTCCAGTCCACCAGGACCGCGCGCAGCTCCTCGTCGGTGGCCATCGGCAGCGCCCGCACCGGCCGTTCGGCGTCCTCGGCGAGCCCGCGCAGCAGCACCCCGAGGTGCGTGGCGAGCCGGCGCGCGGTGCCCTCGTCGAACAGCTCGGCGTCGTACAGCAGCCGCGCGGCGAGGTGGTCGGTCAGGTGTGCGACCAGCGTGAGCGCGAAGTTCGTGCCCTCCTCGGCGTCCACGTCGCGCACCCGCACGCCGGTGGTCTCGGTGACCTCGCTGAGCGGGTAGTTCTCGAACACCACGGCGCTGTCGAACAGCGGGCCGCCCACCCACTGCCGCACCTGCGCCAGCGACACGTAGTCGAACCGCCGCGACTCGCTCTGCCCGGCCTGGAGGTCGCGCAACCACTGCGCCGCGGGCATGTCGCCGTCCACCACCACCCTGGTGGGCACGGTGTTGATCAACATGCCGATCATCGACTCGACGCCCGGCAGCTCCGCGGGCCGGCCGGACACCGTGCTGCCGAACACCACGTCCTGCTCGCCCGAGTGCCGGGACAGCAGCAACGCCCACAGGCCCTGCACCACCGTGTTGACCGTCAGCCCGTGCCGCCGGGCGGTGTCGCGCAGCGCCGCGGACTCACCGGGGGTGAGCGCGAGCCGGACCACCTCGGTCCGCCGCGTGCCGTGCTCCCCGGTCGGCAGCCGGTCGAACGGCAGCGGCGTCGCACCGTCCACACCGGACAGCACCGAGCGCCAGTGCGCCTCCGCCTCGGCCGGGTCCTGCTCGGCCAGCCAGCCCAGGTAGTCGCGGAACGGCCGGCGGGCGGGCAGGTCGGGCGCGTCGCCCGCGGTGATCGCGCGGTACTGCTCCAGCACCTCGGCGAACACCTGCGCGGTGCTCCAGCCGTCCAGCAGCACGTGGTGCGAGGTCCACACGACCTCGACCCGGTCGCCCGCCAGCGGCGTGACACCCACCCGCAGCAGCGGCGCGGCCGTCAGGTCGAACCGGTCGGACACCTCCTCGGCGCGGGTCACGGGCAGCTCGACGCGCCGGTGCACCACCTGCACGGGCCGGTCCACCTGCTCCCACACCACGCTGGTGCGCAGCACGGGCGTGCGGTCCACGACGCGTTGCCACGCCCGCGCCAGCGCCGCCGGGTCGGTCACGCCGTCGAGCACCAGCCGCGTCCGGTCCACGTACGCGCCGGGCTCCACCAGGCTGTGGAACACCATGCCGGCCTGGAGCGGGGTGAGCGGGTAGACGTCCTCCACGTCCGGGCCGGCGATCCGGTCGACCTGCTCCTGGGTGAGCCGCGCCAGCGGGAAGTCGCTCGGCGTGCGCCCGCCGACGCCCGGCCGGGCGCAGTGCGCCACGATCGCGCGCAGGTGGTCGAGCACCCGCTCGGCCAGCCGCCGCACGGTCGCCCCGTCGTGCAGGTTCGCCGAGTAGTGCCAGGTCAGCTCCAGCTCGCCGCCCTCGACCAGGCCGGTGACCTCCAGCAGGTGGTCGCGGGTCGCGTCGGGGTCCACGTCCGCGCCGACACCGCGCCGCGCCCGGTAGAAACCGCCGTCGGCCACGTCGAACCGGCCGTGGTAGTTGAACGAGAGGTCGGGCAGCCGGTGGCCGCCCGGCTGCCCGAGCGCGCCGTGGCTCAGGCCGCGGTGCGGCACCGCGCGCAGCGACTCCTTGACCGCCTTCAGCGTCCGGTCCCAGTCCTCGTGCGTCGGCAGCACCACCGGGAACTGGGTGGTGAACCAGCCGACCGTGCGGGACAGGTCCACGCCGGGCAGCAGCTCCTCGCGGCCGTGGCCCTCCAGCGCCACGCTCACCGCGTCCCGCCCCGTCCACTCGGCCAGCGCCCGGCCCAACGCGCTCAGCAGCACGTCGTTGACCTGGGTGCGGTAGACCGGCGGCACGGCGGTCAGCAGCGCGTCGGTGGTCGGCTTGTCCAGCCGCACCGACACCTCGCGGGTCGAGCCCGCGGTGTTCGCGCCGTCCCGGTCCACCGGCAGCGACCCCGGCTCGGGCAGCGACTCCCAGTACGACCGCGCGTCCTCCAGCGCGCCGGACCGGACGTGCTCGTCCAGCAGGTGCGCCCACTGCGTGAACGGCGTGCCCACGGGCTCCGGCGGCAGACCCCGGTAGGCCCGTTCCAGGTCGGCGAGCAGCACGCGCCACGACACGCCGTCCATCACCAGGTGGTGCACGACCAGCAGCAGCTCCGGCCGCTCGCCGGGGAGGAACACCGCCCGCAGCAGCGGCCCGGCGGTCACGTCCAGGCCCCGCTGCGCCTCGCGGGCGACGGTCTCGGCGTCGGCGTCGCGCTCGACCCGGAACACCTCGCCCGCCTCGGCCGCGACCTCCTGCACCCACCGCCCGTCGACCTGGCGGAACCGCAGCCGCAACGCGTCGTGGTGGCCGACCGCGGTCCGCACGGCGGCCCCCAGCGCCTCGGCGTCCACGCCCGGCTCCAGCTCGACCAGCAAGGTCATGGTGTAGTGCGGCATCGGGCCGTGCTCGGCGAAGAACCAGCGCTGGATCGGGGTCAGCGGCGCGGGCCCGGTGAACACCCGCTCCGGTTCGGCCTCGGTCGCGGTGGAGACCACCAGGGCCAGCTCGGCGATCGTCTGGTGGCGGAACACGTCCCGGGAGGTCAGGCGCAGACCGGCCTGCCGGGCGCGGGACACGAGCTGGATGGACAGGATCGAGTCGCCGCCGACCGCGAAGAAGTTGTCGTCGACGCCGATGCGCTCCACGCCGAGCACCTCGGCCCAGAGCCGGGCCAGCTCGGCCTCGACCGGGGTGCGGGGCGCGACGAACTCGCCGTCGGCCACCACCTCCGGCGCGGGGAGCGCCGCCTTGTCCAGCTTGCCGTTGGGGGTGAGCGGGATGCGGTCGAGCACGACGAACGCCGACGGCACCTGGTACTCCGGCAGCGACGGGCGCAGGTGCGCGCGCAGGTCCGCCGGCCCGTCGGTCACCACGTAGGCGACCAGCCGGGTGTGGCCCTGGTCGGCGCGGGCGACGACGACCGCTTCGCGCACGGCCGGGTGGGTGAGGATCGCGGCCTCGACCTCGCCGGGCTCGATGCGGTACCCGCGGATCTTGACCTGGTCGTCCGCGCGCCCGAGGTATTCGAGCACCAGGGACCGCTGGTCGGTTCCGCCGGTGTGCGCCTGGTCGGCTCGGCCGGTGTGCGCCTGGTCGTGCGCTTGGCCGGCCCCGTCCACGGGAACCCACCGCACCCGGTCGCCGGTGCGGTACATCCGCGTCCCCGGCTCGCCGTACGGGTCGGGCAGGAACCGCTGCGCGGTCAGCCCCGGCCGGCCGAGGTAACCGCGCGCCACCTGCGCGCCGGCGATGAACAGCTCGCCCGGCACCCCCACCGGCACCGGCCGCAGGTCCTCGTCCAGCACCCGGACCGCCAGGTTCGCCACCGGGCGGCCGATCACCGGCCGCTCGCCGAACACCGGCGTGGTCACCGCGTCGACCGTGGCCTCGGTGGGGCCGTAGAAGTTGTACGCCCGCACGTCCGGCCGCGCCGCCAGCTCCCGCCACAGCGCCGCGCTCAGCGCCTCGCCGCCCAGCGACAGCACCTCCGGCACGTGCCCGCCCGCCAACAACCCCGCCGGCAGCAACTGCTGCACGTACGTCGGCGTCACGTCCATGAAGTCGATCCGGTGCCGCCGCACGTACGCCACCAGCGCGTCCGGGTCCAGCCGCACCTCGTCCGTGATCACGTGCAGCTCGTGCCCGTCCGCCATCAGCAGCGGGCCTTCCCAGGACGTGTCGAACGAGAACACCGCGGTCAACGCCACCCGCATGCGCCCGCGGACGAAGTCGGTGACGTGGTTGTGGAAGAGGTTCACCAGTTGCCGGTGCTCGACCACCACGCCCTTGGGCAGGCCCGTGGACCCGGAGGTGTAGATCACGTACGCGGCGTGGTCCGGGCCGAACGGCACCTCCGGCCTGGTCGCCGGGTACGCCGAGGTGTCCACCGGCCCGTCGAGGACCACCACCGCGCCCGAGTCGCCGAGCAGGTGCTCCCGGCGCGCCGGCGGCAGGCCGGGGTCGACGGGCAGGTACACCCCGCCCGCCTTCATGATGCCCAGGATGCCCACGATCGACTCCACGCCGCGCGGCAGCGACAGCGCCACCACCTGCTCGGGCCGGACACCGCTCGCCACCAGGTGGTGCGCGAGCCGGTTGGCCCGCGCGTCCAGCTCGGCGAACGTCAACCGCTCGTCGCCGCACACCAGCGCGGTCGCGTCGGGCGTGCGCCGGGCCTGGGCCTCGAACAGCCCGGGGAACGTGGTCGGGGGCACCTCCAGCACGCGGCCCCGGCCGTCCGGCTCGTCGCCGAGCAGCAGCGGCACCTCGGCCACCGGCCGGTGCGGGTCGGCCGTGACGCCCGCCAGCAGCACCAGCAGGTGCCGCGCCATCCGCTCGATCGTGCCCGCGTCGAACAGCTCGGTGCTGTACTCGACCAGGCCGTGGATGCCGTCGGCGGTGCGGGTGAAGTCGATGCTCAGGTCGAAGATCGACCGGTCCCGGCCGAGGGGGTGGTCCTCGACCATGAGGCCGGGCAGCCGGGGCAGCGCGCCGCCGGTGTCCTGCAACGCCACCATCACGTCGAACAGCGGCGACCGGCTCGGGTCGCGGGTCGCGCCGACCGCCTCCACCACCCGGTCGAACGGCACGTCGTCGTGCGCCAGCGCGTCCAGCGTGGTGCGGTTGACCTCCGCCAGGAACTCGGTGAACGACCGCGACAGGTCCACAGTGGACCGCAGCACGACGGTGCCGACCAGGAAGCCGACCAGCCCGGCCAGCTCCGGGCGGTTGCGCCCGCTGGTCACGGTGCCGATCGCGATGTCGTCCTGCCCGGAGTAGCGGGCCAGCAGGAGCTGGCACGCGGCGGTCAGCGTGGTGAACAGGGTGGTCTCGTTGACCCGTGACAGCTCGACCAGGTCGTCCGCGAGCCGGGCGGGCACCAGGAACTCGTGCGTGGCCCCCGCCGAGGAGCGCTCCGCGGGCCGGGGCCGGTCGGTGGGCAGCTCCAGCGGCACGACGCCGCGGAGCCGGTCGACCCAGAAGCCGGTGTCCACCGGCCGTCCCCGCTGCCAGACGGCGTAGTCGGCGTACTGCAACGCGGGCGGGTCCAGCTCCTCGCCGCGGTACAGCGCGCCCAGCTCGTCGGCCAGCACGCCGAGCGACCAGCCGTCCACCACGATGTGGTGCGAGGCCAGCAGCAGCACGTGCACGTCGGCGGATTCGGTGCGCAGCGCGGCCCGGAACAGCGGCCCCTGCCGCAGGTCGAACGGCCGGTCCAGCTCCGCTTGCAGGTCGTGGGCCGCCAGCCCGTGGGGGGGGGCGGGGGGGTGGGCCACCGCC
>NZ_JBHYXZ010000128.1:14018-15772 GCF_042752395.1 Actinosynnema sp. NPDC059335
AACACCCACACACCCCCAAACCCAGAAACGGATGTGTCTCGTGGGATCGGTGTTGTGAATAAGACCCCGGCTTCCAGGACGACGACCGCGACCAGGGCGAGGTCGACGTGGTCGTGCACCACCTGCACCGGGAGGCCGTCGACCTGGTCGAACGTGGTGCGCAGCGACTCGTGCCTGGCCACCAGCCCGCGCACCGCGTCGGTCAGCCGGGCCACGTCGAGCGGACCGGTGAGGCGGAACGCGACGGCGCTGGTGTACTCGGTGCTCTCGGGCTGGAACTGGTTGAGGAACCACAGCCGCTGCTGGCCCGCCGACAGCGGCAGCGGCCGGTCGCGCGGCGCGGGCGGGATCACGTCGGCGCGGGGCGCGGCGCGACCGGCGAGCCGGTCCCGCAGCCGTGCGCGCAGGTGCTCCGGCAGCGCGGAGATCCGGTCGTGCTTGGAGGTGGTCATGTCCGGTCACGCCTCCGTGTCGGCAACGAGAGCTTCGAGGTCCGCGAGCACCAGGTCCTCGACCAGGTCGGCCAGGGCGGAGACGGTGCGGGCGGTGAGGACGTCGCGCGGGGAGAGGTCGACGCCGAACGCCGCCTTGGTCCGGGACGTGATGTGCAAACTGCGGATCGAGTCGCCGCCCAGGGCGAAGAAGCCGTCCTCGACGCCGACCCGCTCGACGCCCAGCACGTCGGCCCAGATCGCGGCGATGGCCTCTTCGGTCTCGGTGCGCGGCGCCACGTACTCGCCGGACGTGACCGCGTCGCGCTCGGGCGCGGGGAGCGCGACGCGGTCCAGCTTGCCGTTCGCGGTCAACGGCATGCTCTCCAGTGCGACGAACGCCGCCGGGACCATGTGGTCGGGCAGGACCCTGGCCGTGTGGTCGCGCAGCTCCGAGGCCGTAGTCGGCTTGTCCGGCACGAAGTACGCGACCAGGCGGTGTTCGTTCGCCAGTACAACGACCTCGGCGACGGCGGGATGCGCCCTCACGGCGGCTTCCACCTCGCCGAGTTCGATCCGGAACCCGCGGACCTTCACCTGTTGGTCCGCTCGGCCCAGGTAGTGCAGCCGTCCGTCGGACCACCGGGCCAGGTCGCCGGTGCGGTACATCCGCGAGCCGGGCGGCCCGAACGGGTTGGCGGGGAACCGGGACGCGGTCAGGCCCGGCCGGTTGAGGTAGCCGCGCGCCACCCCCGGCCCGGCCACGTACATCTCGCCGGGCACCCCGGCCGGGACCGGTTTCAGGTCCTCGTCCAGCACGTAGACCCGCAGGTCGGGGATGGGCACGCCGATCGAGCCGTCCGCGGGCGTCCACGTGACGTGCACGGTGGTCTCGGTGATCCCGTACATGTTGACCAGCTGTCCCCGGCCGCGCCACGCGTCGAGCTTGCGCACGTCCAGGGCCTCGCCGCCGAAGATCACGTACCGGACGGACGGCAGCTCGGGGTCCTCGGCCAGCAGCGGGTAGAACGCCGACGGCGTCTGGTTCAGCACGGTCACGCCCTCGTCGGCGACCAGGCGGGCGAACTCGCGCGGCGACCGGGACACCTCGTAGGGCACGACGACGAGCCGCCCGCCGTGCAGCAGCGGACCCCACAGCTCCCACACGGAGAAGTCGAAGGCGTAACTGTGAAAAAGCGTCCACACGTCGTCCGGCCCGAAGCCGAACCAGTGGTCGGGGCGGCGGTAAATACGGGCCCCCGTTGGGTGCGGGGTTTAAACCCCCCTGCGGTTTGACGGCGAGCCGGGCGTGTATTTTAACGA
>NZ_JBHYXZ010000128.1:15782-26242 GCF_042752395.1 Actinosynnema sp. NPDC059335
CCCACACGCATACTTCCACGGCTAAAATGAAAAAAAGCTACCACACTACGCCGGCCCCAACGCCCACCCAGGGCTGGGCCGGTCGCACAAGCGGCACCACGTTGGCGTGCGGGATGACCACGCCCTTCGGTTTGCCCGTCGAGCCGGACGTGTAGATCACGTACGCGGCGTTGTCCGGCCCCACCGGCGCGCCGGGGTCGGTGTCGGGGTAGGCCGAGAGGTCCGGCAGCCGGTCCAGCGTGTGCACGGGCCGCGCGTCCTCGATCATGTGCGCGAGGCGTTCCGCCGGGTAGGAGGCGTCCAGCGGCAGGTACGCCGCGCCCGACTTGAGCACGCCGAGCACCGCCACCACCAGGTCGACCGACCGGGGGAACCGCAACGCCACCAACGACTCCGGCCCCGCGCCCGCGGCGATCAGGTGGTGCGCCAGCCGGTTGGCCCGCCGGTCCAGCTCCCGGTAGGTCAGGCTCGTGCCCTCGCAGGTCACCGCGACCGCGTCGGGGGTGCGCGCGGCCTGCGCGGCGAACAGCGACCCGATGGTGCCCTCGACCGGCTCGCCGGCGGACGTGCCGTTCCAGTCGACCAGCACCTCCCGCAGGTCGGCGTCGGACAGCCACGGCACGTCGGCCACCGGCCGGTCCGGGTCCGCGACCAGGCCCACCAGCAGCGCGCGCAGCCGTCGGCCGAGTCGTTCGACGGTGGCCTCGTCGAACATCGCGGGCTCGTAGCCCAGCAGCACGCCGAGCCGTTCGTGGGGGTAGACGGTGGCGCTGAGCGGGAAGCTCGTGGTCTCCACGGCGGACAGCTCGCGCAGCCCCATGCCCCCGTGCCCGGACAGGGCGGCGAGGTCGGCAGGGTAGTTCTCGAACACCACCACGCTGTCGAACAGGGCGGTGCCGCGCTCGACCGCGCTCCACGCCTGCACGTCGGTCAGCGGCACGTGCTCGAACCGCCGCGACTCGGCCTGGGCGTCCTGCAACGCGCGCAGCCAGTCCGCGACCGGCGCCGCGCCGTCGACCCGGACCCGCACCGGCAGCGTGTTGATGAAGATGCCGGTGATCTCGTCCACGCCCGGCAGGTCGGCCGGGCGGCCGGAGACCGTCGCGCCGAAGCACACGTCGCGCCGGCCGCTGGACCGGGCCAGCAGCAGCGCCCACGCGCCCTGCACGACCGCGCTCGGCGTGAGGCGGTGCCGGCGGGCGAACTCGTACAGCGCGTCGGACTCGGCCGCGGTCAGCTCCACCGGCAGGCGGCGCGACGACGTGCCGTGCTCGCCCGGCCGGTCGGCGGGCAGCGGCGTGGGCGAGTCGAAGTCGCCGAGCACGCCGCGCCAGTGCGCCTCCGCCGCGGCCTCGTCCTGCCCGGCCAGCCAGGCCACGTAGTCGCGGAACGGGCGGCGCGGCGCCGGCTCGCCCGCGCCGAGCACGTCCGACAGGACGTGGAAGACGCTCCAGCCGTCGAGCAGCACGTGGTGGAACGTCCACAGCACCTGGACGCTGGTGGGGGACAGGCGGGCGATCGCGACCCGCATCAGCGGCGGCCGCGCGAGGTCGATGCCCCGCGCCCGGTCCTCGGCCAGCAGGTCCCGCAGCCGGTCGGCGCGGGCCGCCGCGTCGAGGTCGGTCCAGTCCAGGATCGTGACGGGCAGCCGGACGTGCTCGTGCACCACCTGCAACGGCTCGCGCACGCCCTCCCACAGCACGCTGCTGCGCAGCACCGGCGTCCGGTCGACCACCCGCTGCCAGGACTCGGCGAACGCCGCCGGATCGGTGACGCCGTCCACCACGAACGTCGTCTGCTGGAAGTACACGCCCCGGTCGCCCAGGCCGTGGAACACCATGCCCGCCTGCATCGGGGTGAGCGGGTAGGCGTCCTCGCCGGTGATCCGGTCCACCTCGGCCTGGGTGAGCCGCGCCAGCGGGAAGTCCGACGGCGTGCGGCCGCCCGCGCCGGGCTCGGCGCAGTGCGCCAGGATGCCGCGCAGCGCGGCGGCGAACCCGTTCGCGAGGTGCGTGATCGTCTCCTGGTCGTGGGTGTGCTCGCTGTAGGAGAACGTGAACTCCAGCCGGTCGCCGCGCACCTGGCCCACCACGTCGAGCAGGTGGGGCCGGGGGGCGCGCGGGTCCGCGGACAGCTCCAGGTCGCGCTGGTCCTCGGCGAACCGGCCGAGGTAGTTGAACGAGACCCGCGGGTCGCAGGCGGGCGCGGTGCGGGCCAGGTGGCGCAGCGCGCCGTACCCGATGCCGCGGCCGGGCACCGCCCGCAGCTGCTCCTTCACCGATTTGAGCGCGGCGCCCCAGCCGCCCTCGTCGGGCAGGTCGAGCGCGACCGGGAAGACCGTGGTGAACCAGCCGACCGTGCGGGACAGGTCCACGTCGTCGAACAGCTCCTCGCGGCCGTGGCCCTCCAGGTCCACCAGCACGCGGGAGCGGCCGGTCCAGTCGGCCAGCACCCGGCCCAGCGCGGTCAGCAGCACGTCGTTGACCTGCGTGCGGTACACGCCCGGCACGTCGCGCAGCAGCGCGGCGGTCTCCTCGGCGGTGAGCCGCACGGTGACGTCGCGCTGCGAGGCGACCGTGTTGGGGCCGTGCCGGTCCACCGGCAGGTCGGTCGGCGTGGCGGCCACCGCGGTCCAGTGGTCCAGCTCGGCGTCGAAGCCGTGCGCGGCGTGCTCGGCGAGCCGGGTCGCCCAGTCGCGGAACGACGTGGTCTTGCGCCCGAGGTCGACGGCCTGGCCGGCGCGGGCCTGGCGGTAGGCGGTGGTCAGGTCCTCGACCAGCACGCGCCACGACACGCCGTCGACCACGAGGTGGTGCGCGGTCAGCCGGACCGACCGGGCGTCGAGCACCTCGGCCCGCAGCAGCGGTCCGCGGGTGAGGTCGAAGCCGGTCGGTGCCAGCGGGTCGGCGTCCGTGACCGGCTCGACCACCTGGCGGTCGCCCTGGAACCGGGTGCGCAGCGCGTCGTGGTGCTCGAGCAGCGCGGCCAGGGCGGTGCGCAGGGCCGGCACGTCCAGCTCGCCGTCCGCGCCGAGGTCGGCGACGACGGACTGGTCGAAGTGCTCGGGCCGCACCGCGTGGCTGTCGAGGAACCACCGCTGGATCGGGGTGAGCGGCGCGTCGCCGGTGACCACGCCCTGGTCCGCGGCGGGCGGCAGGTCGCGGGTCACGTGCGGCGCGATGGCCGCGATGGTCTGGTGGGCGAAGATGTCCCGCGAGGTCAGCACCAGGCCCGCGCGCCGGGCGCGGGTGACCACCTGGATGCCCAGGATCGAGTCGCCGCCCAGGGCGAAGAAGTTGTCCCGCACGCCGACGCGGGTCGCGCCGAGCACGTCGGCGAACACCTCCGCCAGCACCGCCTCGACGGGCGTGCGCGGGGCCACGTACCGGGTCTCGCGGCGCTCGTCCGGGGGCGCGGGCAGCGCGTCGCGGTCGAGGTGGTCGAGGCCGACGAACGTCGTGGGCACGGCGTGCGCGGGCAGCACCTGGCCGAGGAACCCCTGGAGCGCCGCGGGGCTGATCGGCGGCGTCACGTACGCGACCAGCCGCCGGTCGGCCGGCACCACGACCGCGTCGGTCACCTCGTGGTGCCGCCGGACCGCCCGTTCCACCTCGGCGAGGTCCACCCGGTAGCCCCGGACGCGGACCGTGTCGTCGGGCGGGAAGTCCAGCTCGACCAGGCCGCGCAGCGGGCGGTCCGGGTCCTCCACGACCAGGCGCAGCAGCGCTTCCAGGTCCGCGCCCAGGGCGTCGATCGTGGCGGCGTCGAACAGGTCGGTGTTGTACTCCAGGGTCAGCGCCAGGTCGTCGCCGCGCGGCCAGAACTCCACCACCAGGTCGAACCGGGCGACCGGTCGGGGCAGGTCGTGCTCGACCGCGGTCAGGTCGCCGAACCGCGCGTCGCGCAGCAGCGGCTGGTGCAGCGCCACGACGGCCTGCACGAGCGGCGTGCGGCTCGGGTCCGGGTCGGGCCGCAGCTCCTCCACGACCCGGTCGAACGGCACGTCGTCGTGCGCGAACGCCTCCAGCGTCGTGTCGCGGACCTGGTCGAGGAACGCGGTGAACGGCAGGTCGGGGTCCACCCAGGAGCGGAGCACGAGCGTGCGGACGAAGAAGCCGACGGCCCGTTCCAGGTCGGCGCGGTCGCGCCCGGAGCTGACCGTGCCGACGGCGACGTCCCGCTGCCGGGCCCGCGCGGACAGCAGCACCTGCACGGCGGCGGTCAGCGTCATGAACAGGGTGGCGTCGTGCGCGCGGCCCACGCCCGCGAGCCGGCGGACGAGGTCGGCGGGCAGCGCGCGGCGCAGCACCGCGCCCGCCGTGGTGCGCAGCGGCGGCCGGGGCCGGTCGGTGGGCAGGTCCAGCGCCTCGACGCCGTCGAGCCGGTCGCGCCAGTACGCCACGTCGCCGACGGGTCGGGCCCGGTCCCAGGCGGTGAAGTCCGGGTACTGCACGGCGGGCTCGGCCGGCCGGTCGCCCGCGTACAGCCCGGCCAGCTCCTCCAGCAGCACCTGCACCGACCAGCCGTCGGTCACGATGTGGTGCTGCACCAGCACCAGCAGGTGCTCGTCGCGGCCGAGCGGGGCGAGCACGGCCCGGGTCAGCGGCCCGCGCCGCAGGTCGAACGGCTCGTCCAGGCCGAGGTCGGCGGTGGTCGGGCGGTCGGTCAGCACGCGCAGCGGGATCGTGCCGTGCGCCGCGACGACCTGCACCGGCTCGTCGCCCACCACGTCGAACGTGGTGCGCAGCGCGTCGTGGCGGTCGGCGAGCGCGTCGAGCGCCGCGGCCAGCCGCGGGACGTCCAGTGGGCCGGTGAGCCGGATCCCGACCGCGGTGTTCTGCTCGGCCGTGCCGTCCAGGGAGAACAGCCGGCGCTGCGCCGACGACAGCGGCAGCGGCGACACCCGCGGCACGCGCGGGATCGGCGTGGCGTCCGGGCGGCCCTCCGCCGGCCCGTCCAGGTGCCCGGCGAGCGCGGCGACCGTGCGGTGGTCGAACAGGGCCCGCACCGGCAGCCCGCCCAGCCGCGACAGCGCCCGCACGGCCAGGATCGAGTCGCCGCCCAGGGCGAAGAAGTCGTCGTGCGCGCCCACGTTGGGCACGCCGAGCACGTCCGACCACACGGCGGCGACCCGGCGCTCGACGTCGGTGCGCGGCTCGACGAAGCCCTCCGGCACGTCCCCGATGACCGGCTCCGGCAGCGCGTCGCGGTCCAGCTTGCCGTTGGGCGTCAGTGGGAACGCTCCCAACGCGACGAACGCGGACGGCACCAGGTAGTCGGGCAGTCTCGCCGCCAGCGCGGCCCGCAACCGCGCCACGTCGTCGGCCAGGGCCGGCTCGCCGACGACGTAGGCCACCAGCCGCTTCGGCTCGCCGCGCGCGACCACGACGGCGTGCTCGACGCCCGGCTGCTCGCGCAGCAACGCCTCGATCTCGCCGGGCTCGACCCGGAAGCCGCGGATCTTGACCTGGTGGTCGGCACGGCCGACGAACTCCAACTGCCCGTCGGGGCGGGTGCGGACCACGTCGCCGGTCCGGTACATGCGCGCGCCGGGCTCGCCGAACGGGTCGGCCAGGAACCGCTGCGCGGTCAGGCCCGGCCGGCCCAGGTAGCCCCGCGCCAGGCCGAGGCCCGTCACGTACAGCTCGCCCTCGGCGGCCGGGCGCAGCTCGTCGTCCAGCACCCGCACCTCGGTGCCCGGGATGGGTCTGCCGATGGGCGGCGTGCCGCCGGGCGTCAGCGGCTCGCTCCACGAGGTGACCACAGTGGACTCGGTCGGCCCGTAGGCGTTGATCATGCGACGGCCGGGCGCCCACTTCGCCACCAGGTCGGGCGGGCACGCGTCACCGCCGACGACCAGCGTGCGGAACGCGGGCAGCTCCACGTCCGGCACGGTGGCCAGCGCCACCGGCGGGATGAGCGCGTGCGTGACGCCGAAGTCCGCGATCACCCCGGCGAGCTGCTCGCCGAGCAGCGGGCCGGGCGGCGGCACCACGAGCGCCGCGCCGGCGGGCAGGGCCATGCACAGCTCCAGCACCGAGGCGTCGAAGCTGGGGGAGGAGAACTGGAGCACCCGGTCGCCGGGGCGCACGTCGAAGTGCCCGACCTCGGCGGCGGAGAACGCGGGCAGCCCCCGGTGCGGCACCACCACGCCCTTGGGCCGGCCCGTCGAGCCGGACGTGTAGATGACGTAGGCCGGGTCGTCCGGCCGGATCGTGACCTCCGGCGCCGTGGCCGGCTGCCCCGCGAGGTCGGGCAGGTCGTCGAGCACGAGCAGCGGGTCGGCGTCGTCCACCATGAACGCGATCCGGTCGGCCGGGTAGGCCGGGTCGATCGGCAGGTACGCGGCACCCGATTTCAGCACCCCGAGCCGCGCCACCACGTTGTCCACCGACCGCGGCATGGCCACCGCCACCACCCGTTCGCGGCCCGCGCCCTTGGCGATCAGCAGGTGCGCGAGCCGATTCGCGCGGCGGTCCAGCTCCCGGTAGTCGACCACGCCCTCCGCGGATATCACCGCGGGTGCGTCGGGGGTGCGCAGCGACTGCTCGGCGATCAATTCCGGCAGTGTGCGGGCATGCGTCATCGCGAGGGGTGCCTTTCTGGCTCAAGGGCGCGCGTTACCCATTGCGCGAAGAGTTAGAGTCAAACGTGAATTTCAGTGCATTGTCGCCGCGTGCTTGCGGGCCAGCCGGCCGCCGATCTGGATCCAGCGGATGCCACCGTCGTCGGGGTCCCGCAGGAATCGCCCGGTCTGGTTGGTGTCGCCGGTGTCGGAATCACGCATGGCGAACACCAGGCCGTCGAACAGCGACAGGTCGGCGAACGGCTCGCCGTCCACCGTGAGCGCGAGGCGTTCCCGGTCCACGGCCCGCACCGCGTACTCGACGTCGCCGTTGCGGAAGCGGCCGGTGCAGTCCGGCGGGGGCGCGATGGGATGGCTCAGGCCGCGCAGGCCGTCGTAGTCGGCCACCGGCAGACCGGCGTCGGCCAGCTCGCCGACCAGCTCGCGCCACAGCGCGAAGCCCGTGCTGCCGTTCGTGGTCAGCGCGACCGCGGTCCCGTCGGCCGGGTTGATCCGCAGGTGGCAGGACGTGCCGTCGGCGGTGCCGTCGTGGCCGACCCAGCGCACGCCGTCGCGCTGGAACAGCGCCAGGCCGAGGCCCCAGCCGTCGGCCATGCCGAACGGCTCGGCGTGCCGGACCGGCTCGCGCATCAGCGCCAGGTCGTCCGGCGCGACGAGGTGCGGCGTGCCGCCCGCGAGCATCCGGCCCAGCCGGACGAGGTCGGACGCGCTGGCGGCGAGGGCGCCCGCGGGCGCGTCGACCGGGGCCAGCGACTGCGCCACCGGGACCGCCCGGCCGGTGCCGGCGTTGACCGCGTGCCCGCTGACCACCTCGGGGTCCGGGCCGGTGGTGAACCGGGCGCGGATCCCGAGCGGCCGCAACAGGACCGCCTCGACCGCTTCCGCCCACGTCATGCCGGTCGTCACCTCGATCAGGTGGCCGACCAGGTCGTAGCCGATGTTGGAGTAGGAGAAGCCCGCGCCGGGCTCGTGCAGCGGGTGCAGCTCGCGCAGGGCCTGCCGGACGTGGTGGCGCAGCGACGTGGTGCGCACGTCCTCCGGGTTCGACGGCAGGCCGCCGGTGTGGCTGAGCAGGTGGCGCAGCGTCAGCTCGTCGGCGACGCCGGGCAGGTGGTCCGACAGCGGGGCGTCCAGCTCCAGGTCGCCGTCCGAGACCAGGGCCATCGCCACGGTCGCGGTGAACGTCTTGGTGATCGAGCCGATCGGCACGGCGGCGTCCGGTGGCAGGCCGACTTCGTGCGTCCACGTCCGCCCGCCGTGGTGCACGGCGAGCTGCGCTCCGGGTACCGCGTGCGCGCGGGCCAGCGCCGCTAATCGCGCGGCGATGCGTTGGGTGTCCATGCCTGATCCCTCTGAGAATGAGCCACAGTGAATGAGTAACAGGGCTGCGGACCCTACGTTGACGGTCGGCGCTTGATCGTCGCGACCGCCGAACGGAGCATTCTTCGAATGCTCGAACCCTATTTTGCGGGGATCGCGACGACGTGTCAGAAGACACACTTCGGGGATTCACTCGAACGGCCGGTTTGGACCGTCTCGTCTCGTAAATAAGCCCTGTACGCGAGGGTTATTCGCAGTCGGGTGGCAACGTGCTCCGAGGGGCGCGAGGATGTCGGTCGGGGGCGCGAAATGTACTTCCTGCGCCGTTCAGACGGATTTCTTGTGATGTTTCGCGAAGACCGTAACCAAAGGGCTTTCGGGTCGTTTGGCGTTACCCGGCCGTAGGCGGGGTCCGGTGCGTCGTCCGCCGGCGGGGGTGCGGCGCGGGGGCCTTCAGGAAGTACAGGGCACACTCCGGCGCGTGGCAAGCCCCCGGCCGCCGCACGCACGGCCTCGGCGCGCACCCGGGCCGAGCCGGCAGGGGTGTCGGGGGCAGTGGCCGCAGGTGTGGGTGTGGGCGCGGGCGGCAGTGGCCGCAGGTGTGGGCGCGGGCGGCAGTGGCCGCAGGTGTGGGCGCGGGCGGCAGTGGCCGCGGGTGTGGGTGTGCGCGGCGGTGGGCGCGGGTGTCGCGGCGGTGGGCGCGGCGTCGGCACCTCGGGCGCGGATGTCGGAAGCGGTGCCGGCTTGGACGCGGGTGGGCTGCGGTCCGGGTGTCGGCAGGCGGCGGGGCGGCGGAGGCGGCTTGGGCGCGGGTCAGTCCCGCTGCACCTCGTGGTGCAGCGACTCCATCCGCGCGTCCAGCTCGGCCGCGATGGCGGCGGTCGCGGTCAGCTCCTCGACGAAGCCGGCGGGCACCTGGTCGTCGTACTTGTAGTACAGCTTGTGCTCCAGGGTGGCCCAGAAGTCCATCGCGATGGTCCGCAGCTGCACCTCGACCTTCACGTGCTCCACCCGGTCGGACAGGAAGACCGGGATGCGCACGATCAGGTGCAGGCTGCGGTAGCCGTTGGGCTTCGGCGCGGCGATGTAGTCCTTGGTCCGCAGGATCTCGACGTCGTTCTGCCGGGCCAGCATGTCGCGCACCCGGTACACATCGGACACGAACGGGCACACCACGCGCACGCCCGCCACGTCGTCCAGGTGCTCCGCGGCCAGCGACAGGTCCGCCGGGAGCCCCTTGCGCCGCAGCTTGTCGAGGATCGCGTCGGGCCGCTTCACCCGGTGCGTGACGTGCTCGATCGGGTCATGCCGGTGCACGAGGTCGAACTCCTCGCTGAGGATGCGCAGCTTCGTCAGGAGTTCGTCCACCGCGAACTTGTAGACCACGAGGGACCGCCGCAGCAGGTCATCCGCGACGCCGATGTCCATGATCCCACGATACCGGGACGTCGGTGGGCTAGGATGCCGGTCGTGAACACCCACTGGCACGTGGTCCTCCCGCCGCCGTGCGCCTGACCGGGCGCACTCGCTGACGCACACCTTCACGCCTGCCTGATCGCGCAGTGCGCCCGTTCGCGCCCTCTTCTCTTCTCGCGAACGGAGACCCAGTGTCGACCCTTGCCGTTGTCCCGGCACGCCCTCGTTCCACCCGCGGACCGCTGCCGATCCTGGCCGCGTGCGTCCTGTGGGGCACGACCGGCACTGCCAGTTCGTTCGCACCCGCCTCCGCGCCGGCCTCGGCCGTCGGCGCGGCGGGCCTCGTGCTCGGCGGGTGCCTGCTCTTCCTGACCGCGCGCGGCACGCGCGCCGTGCTGCGGACCGCCGACCGGCGGTTGCTGCTGCTCGGCGCGCTCACCGTGGCGGGCTACGCGCTCGCGTTCTACCCGGCCGTCGAGCGCACCGGTGTGGCCGTGGCCACCACCGTGGCGCTGGCCACCGCGCCGATCGTGCTCGGCCTGCGCTCCCGGCCGGCGGTCACCTCGACCGCCGTGGTCGGCTGCGCGGTGCTCGTGCTCGGCGGCGGCGACGCCCACGTCGACCTCGTCGGCGTGGCGTTGGCGCTGGTCGCGGGCCTGTCGTACGCGGCGTACTCGGTGATCTGCGCGCACCTCATCGGGCTCGGGCACCCGTCCCGGGCGGTGGTGGGCGTGGTGTTCGGCGGCGCGGCGGTGCTCGCGCTGCCGGTGGTGCTGCTGCTCGGCGTCGGGTGGGTGGCGAGCCCGTCCGGGCTGGCGGTGACCGCGCACCTGGCGGTGTTCACCACGTTCGCCGCGTACCTGCTGTTCGGCCACGGGCTGCGGCACACCGGCGCGGCGGCGGCGACCACGCTGACGCTCGCGGAGCCCGCCGTGGCGGCGGTGCTGGGGGTGGTCGTGCTGCACGAACGCCTGCCGCTCGTGTCGTGGGGCGGGATGCTCGTGCTGGGGTTCGCCCTGGTGGCGCTCGCCCGGCGGTGACCTGACGGGGCGGGGGGGGGCGCGCGGGGGGGGGGGGCCCCCGCGGGGGGGAAAAAAATAAAAGGGCGGCCGGGAGAGATTTGGTTTTTTTGTGTGGG
>NZ_JBHYXZ010000129.1:0-25565 GCF_042752395.1 Actinosynnema sp. NPDC059335
GCCTCAATCCCCCGGGCGCCCACCACCACGTCCGTCGGGGCGGTCCGGACCCGGTCGACCCGCCGGCGCGCGGTCCGGCGGTGTGGCCGTCACCGGTCCAGGCGGTCGAGAAGGGTCGCCAGGCGGGCCGAGTCGATGGCCGTCGCCGGCGTCTGGAGCACCACCGTCAACGTCGGGTGCTCGACCAGCCGCAGGTGCAGCAGGTCCAGGTCGATGCGGCCGACCAGCGGGTGGTCCAGCTCGTTGACCTCGACGTTGAACTCCGCGACCGGGTAGGAGTCCCAGCGCTTGCCGAAGTCCGGGCTCACCGCCCGCAGCCGGTCGGCGATCTCGGCGAACCTCCGGTCGTTGCCGTTGCGGCCCGCCGAGGCGCGGAACTGGCCGAGCACGTTGCGCGCCGCGGACTCCCAGTCGACCAGCAGCTCGCGCACCGCGGTGTCGGTGAAGATCAGCCACAGCAGGTTGCGCTCGGCGGGCTCGACCTTCGCCGGGTCCAGCCACAGCTTCGCCTGCGCCGCGTTCCACGCCAGGATGTCGAGCCGCTGGTCGAAGACGTACGCGGGGTTGGGCATGAGGTTGTCCAGCACGCGCTGCACCAGCGCGGGCAGCTTGTCGCCGGGCGAGGGCTGCGCGGCCGCGCGTAAGCCCGCCAGCTCGAACAGGTGGCTGCGGTCGTCGTCGTCCAGCCGCAGCGCCGTCGCGAGCGCCTCGATGACCTGTCGCGACGACGGGATGTCCCGGCCCTGTTCCAGCCAGGTGTACCAGGTCAGGCCCACGCCGGAGAGCTGCGCGACCTCCTCGCGCCGCAGGCCCGGGGTGCGGCGCCGCCCGCCGCCCGCGGCCAGCCCGACGTCCTGCGGCTTGAGCCGTTCCCTCCTGGCCCGCAGGAACGCGCCGAGTTCTCGCTTCCGGTGATCTGTCATCGGGGTCTCTCCGCAGTCCGGCCGAGCGTTGTGCCACGGTCATCGTATTCGGGTCTCGCGCGGGGATGACCTGCGACGAGTGCCGGCGGCGGGGGAGTGGCGCCTCGGGTCGGGCCGGTCCCCGCCCGGTCTCGTGGCCGTGCGGCGACCCACCCGTCCGCCGTCTTGCGGGCGACACCTTCTCACACGTGGGGCGGGCTGTGGCCTCGTTCCGCACCTCGGACGCTGCGGTGGGGACTTCGGACTCCCGTCTCGGGAGGGTGGCGGGCGGGGCCGGCAGGCGGCCGATCACCGGACGTTCGGCGACCGCGGGTGATCACCGTGCGTGACGTGGGCGTTGTTCCGCCGCACGTCCGATCCGACAACCGCCCCGCCGGGTCGTCGCGCCGCCACGCCCGGGACGCACGCCGCGCCGACCGTCCTCTTGGGACGAGATCCGGCCACCGCGACCGCACGGTCCTCAGTGGACCGTCCGGGAGCGCCCTACGAACCGCTCAGGCACACCACGACGGACAGGTCCTCCCGCCCCACCACCTGCAACGCCATGTGCCGCACGGTCCGGACCCCCAGGGTGGGGTGCGCGATGCGCTTCTCCGCGGGCGCGCCCGAGCGGACCTCCTGGCGCGACCACCACGTGCCGATCGCGGGGTCGGCGTCGATCACCTCGGCGAGCAGCGCCTGGTACCGCGCGTCGCCGGGGTGCCGCGCGGCCATGGCGCGGAACTGCCCCAGCAGCGACCGGGCCTCCTCGGCCCAGTCGACCAGCCACTGCTTGGCCGCGGGCGCGGTCATGACCCACCGGAACAGGTTGCGGACCGGGGCGTGGCGGACCTCGGGCAGCCAGTCGGCCGCGGCGGCGTTGAACGCGCGCAGGTCCCAGTACCGGTCGAGCACCCACGCGGGCGTCGGCTCCAGCTCGTCGACCAGCCGGCGGAACGCGGGGTCCAGCTCGTCCGACGGCGCGGGCGTCGGCCCGGTCTCGGCGAAGCCGCCCAGGCGCAGCAGGTGGGCCGCCTCCACGACGCTGAGCTGGAGTGCCTTCGCCAGCGAGTCCAGCACCGCGCGGGACGCCTGGACCTTGCGCCCCTGCTCCAGGTACGTGTACCAGGTGGAGCTCACGCCCGCGAGCGCCGCGACCTCCTCCCGGCGCAGGCCGGGGGTGCGCCTGCGGCCGTGCACGGGCAGACCCGCCTGCTCGGGACCCAGGCGGCGTCGGCAGGCCCGGAGGAACTCGGCCAGTTCGTGCCGGTGAGCGTTCTCAGCCACACGTCCCACCTTAGGCCCTTCGGTGAATACGGAGTGCGAGCGGCCGGAGGCAGGAAGTGACAGTACCACTATCGTCACTGCTAGTAAGAACCACCACTGGCAGGTGACGGCCGCCCGGGAGAGAGTGGAAGCATGGGACTCGGCGGCGCGGAGGGCGGCAGCGCCCTCACGCTTCGCCTGAATGCCCGTGCGGGGGTGGGGGCCGGCGCGCCCACCGCCCCCCACCCCCCCCGGCCACCGCGCCCGCTCGCTCCGCGGGGCCGCGGGCCCACTCGACGTGAGCGCCGACGGCCGCCGGGCGCTGTCGGTCGGCCGGCGCCCGGAAGGCTCGCCCACGTCCGTCGTGCGGGTGTGGGACCTGGAGAACGGCTCGTGCGAGCGCGAGCTGACCGTGCCCGGGTTCATGGTGACCGCCCTGTGCTTCAGCGCGGACGGCGGTTTCGCGGCCACCGCTTCCTTCGAGGAGCCCGTCCACGTCTGGGACCTGGCCGACGGGCGGCTCGCGCACGTCCTGGCGAGCGAGTCGACGCCGGACACCCTGTCGATGAGCGGGCGCTTCCTGTTGTCCGGCAGCAAGTACGACAGCGCCATCCGGTTGTGGGAGCTGGGTGGTGGCCGATGCCTGCGCACCTTCCAGGCCCACCGGAACGGCACCACCGCGGTGCACGTCGACGGCCGGTTCGCGCTCTCGGCGGGCCAGGACGGGACGGTCCGGCGGTGGCGACTGCCCGGCGAGCACCGCGGCACGGCGTTGCTGAGCCGACCATTTCCGCACGTCGAGCTGAACGAGCGGGGCAACCGGGTCGACGCCCTGCTGGCCGATGCGGAGGCAGCGATGGCGGCCGACCGCCTGCCCGCGGCGCTCGACCTGCTGCGGCAGGCACGGGCGGTCGACGGGTACGAGCGGGCGTCGCGGGTCATGACGGCGTGGTGGGCGTTGGGCCGCCGCGCTGTGCGCACCGGACTCCGGTCGGCCTGGTCGTCCACCCTGTTCGCGGCGGGCACGGCGGTGCGCGCGGTGGACCTGACCGGTGACGGACGGCTCGCGGTGTCGGGCGACGGTGACGGGACGATCCGGTTGTGGGACACCCGGTCGGGCACCTGTCTGCGGGAGCTGCGCGGGCACCGCGGCGAGGTCGGGTCGGTCTGCCTGAGCGCCGAGGGGCGACGGGTGCTGTCGTCGAGCCGGGACGGCACGATCCGGCTGTGGGAGACCGGCAGCGCGACCTGCCTGCGCGTCCTGACCGCTACGCGGTGGTCGATGGGCGGGTCGCTGCCGGTGCGGTTCAGCGCCGACGGAAGGCATGCCGTGGTGGGTATCGGCCGGCTCCCCTTGTGGGACCCGGGAACCGGTGGCCTGATCCGGGAGCTGGCGGTACCGGACGGCAGCAGCACCGCCGACCTGAGCGTCGGTTACGACGACCTGGCCGTGGGTGGCGACGGCCGCCTGGCCGTGACGACGACGTATTCCGGGCTGCGGCTGTGGGATCTCCGCAGCGGGCGCGTCACCCGTGACCTGCCGAGCGGCTTCGGGTGGCGAGCGGGACGGGTGTCGCTCAGCGCGGACGGCCGCCTCGCGTTGACCGGCGGCCAGGACGGCCTCCGGCTGTGGGACATGGCGACCGGAGACGTCATCTGGACCGTTGACGGGCCGGAGACCAGGCTCAACGCGGTCCGGATGACCGCGGACGGGCGGTTCGCGGTCACGTGCGGCGCCTGGTCGTACCCGGTGGTGCGGGACGTCCGCACCGGGCGACCGCTACGGGTGCTCGACGGTCACGAGCGCGGCGTGCGCGATGTCACGCTGACGCCGGACGGCCGTTTCCTGCTGACCGCCAACCCTGACGGCTTGCGCCTGTGGGAACTGGACTGGGAGCTGGACGCGCGCGAGGCCGCCGACTGGGACGACGGCGCGACCCCGTTCCTCGAAGCGTTCCTGCGCCGGAACGGTCCACAGTGGACGACCATGGACTTCGACGCACTGCTGCGACTGCTGCAAGACGTCGGCTACGGCTGGTTGCGCGCCGACGGCGTACGGGTTCGGCTCAAGCGCATGACGACCTGACACAGCGATGAGATCACTGCCCCGACCACACAGGGAGAGACCGAGGCGATGTCCATCTTCCGGCAGAGCAAACCGACCGCGTCCGAGGACTGCACCCAGCACAGCCCGTGCCGCGAGTTGCTGGCGATACCCGCCGCGCAGCGCGACTCCCTGTTCCGCCTCGTCATCACCCGGACCGCGGACCTCGGCCCGGACGCGATCACCGTCTACCTCAACGACGAGTTCGCCGCGCTCCTGGTGGCGATGGGGCCGGGCGAGTCCGGCAGGCACCAGCGGGCGTTCCCCGTCCTCGGCCACCTGGCGGCCCGGTGGGGCATCGCCCACCAGGACCTGCTGTTCCGCGCGATCGACAACATGCGCGGCGACAACGTGTCGGTCCAGACCTACGACCAGCCCGAGAGCTCGCCGCTGCACGTCGTCGTCGACCAGGGCGTGTCGGGCGTCGCGCAGCTGGTGCGGCTGGAGGAGCTGCTGGGCACCGACCTCCCGCACGGAGCGCTCGTCGGCATCCCCCGCGAGCACCAGATCGTCGCGGTGCCGATCCGGAAGCACCGCGACATCAACACCATGGAGCCGCTGCTGAAGCTCGTCTACGAGGTCGGCTCACAGGCCGGCGACCGGCTCAGCCTGGACGTGTTCTGGTACCACAAGGGCCGCCTGCACCCGTTGCACGCCGACGGGAACAACGGAGAACTGGATCGGATATTCCCACCGGACGAGTTCTTCCGGCTCGTGGACCACCTGCGGGGCACCTGACACGGTCCTTCGGGTCAGCGTTCCGTGATCGCGCCGTCGTGGTCTCGGCGCGGGAAGCGCCGGGACTCCGAGGTCGGCGGTGAGGTTCCACCGCCACCACCCATCGGTCGCGGTTGCTTCCGACCCCTCACGCCCGCTACGCCATCATGAACGAATTGCCGACTGCCACCACGCAGCGGGTTCGAGCGGAGCACCGGAGGGGTGGCGACGATGCGCCAGCGCAGGCAAGGTCGGGCGATGTTCGCGGGTTTCGCCGGGTGGTTGGCCACCGGCGTGTGGCACCGGTACGCCGTCGAGATGGCGCAGGCGGGGACCCTCAACGGCACTCCGCCGACGGCGGAGGTGGTGATCGTGATGGCCGCGATCGGGTTCGGCGTCGCCGTCGGTGCGGCGTGGGCGGTGTGCGTGCGCCGGTGGAGCACCGGCCGGGGGTGGCGAGTTCCCCTCGTGGCCGTGGGGTTGTTCGTCGCCGAGACGGGCATCGCCCTGCTCTTGAGCCTGGTTTACGCCGACCGATCAGGTGTGGCGGCGCTCGGTTCTCTGCCGATCGGGCTCGTGCTCTACTTCGCGATCAGGCGGCCCGACGGGTTGCGACATGCCGAGCCTTCAGGCCGCCGTGCCGACCGTTGGAGAGACAACGGCTTGATCCGGTTCTCCCAACGTGATGGTGAGCATGGCACGGACCATGCCGACGTCGTCCGCGCAGCGGCGCTATCCGGAGCGCGCGCGGTCGCACCCGCTCTGGAGGCGCGACTGCGGCAGTACTACGGCCCCGACTGGCTCGTCCAGGTCAACAGCACGAGAGGCGCTGGTCAGCGGGCACGCGGGCTCAGGGACCACCGGTTCTGCCTCTCCACGCTGGCCAACGACCGTGCCACCGAGGGCTGGGCACCCGCCCATGTCCGCCGCGACGCCCGCAGGCTCGCCGCACTCTCCAACGCCGCCGCTCACGACGATCCGTGCGGTCCGCGGGAAGCTCACGAGGCGAGGCAACTCGCGAACAGGCTGATAGCGGCGAACCTCGGTGTTCACCGGTGACGCGTGGGCAGAGCCCGTGAGGTGCGGAAACTGCTCTACGCCGAGCTGGGTGATCCTCACGGGGGGAGCCGCGCGCGCCGTGCTGGAACGCATCGGCGGGGAGTCCGGCAGGCTCGTCGCCGCGGACGGTTAGTCGCCGCCCCGGCTTGGCCGGTCCGCGGATGGCGAAGGGATCGGTTCGACCGTCGGCGGTCGGGTCGGGTTCGGCGGCGTTTGAGGTGGTGGGCGAGTGGTTAGCCGTGGGTGGGTGGGATGAGTGCCGGGGGAGGCGCGGTGGACGAGAGGGTTCGTCGGGCGCGGGACGAAGTGGTCAACATGGTGGCGTTGCGGCCGGTGGCGACTTCGGTCGGTGGGGAGTTGCCCGGTGGGCTCCTCCGGCGGGAGTTGTGGTTGTCGGTCGGGTCGGGTGTGCTGGATCTCGTGGCCGCGGTGGCGGTGGTGGCGGTGGGGCCCGATGCCTGGTTCACCAGTGCCGCCGGTGTCGGGTTGGGTGCGGCCGGTGCGAACGCGATCATCGAGGCGTTCCGGGAGTCGCGACGGCGCAGGGCGGAGGTCGCGCGCATCCGCGAGCACGGCGCGGATGAGGTCGACACGCTGACGGCGTTGCGCGCCGACGTCCCGGCGCGCCGGTGGGGCGCGGTGGTCTGGGCGCTGTGCGAACTGCTCTTGGTCGCCGTGCTGGCAGTGGTCCTGGTCGGGGTGGAAGGGGTGCTCGCTCGGGTGATCGTGGTGGCGGCCTTGGTCTGTCACCTCGTCGCCGCCGTGTGGGAGTACCGGTACGCCCGCCGCCGGGAGCGGTGGAGGGCGGAGTTCGTGCGCGGGGAAGGCGTCGTGCTGCCTCCTCTGCCGGACCGGTGGCGCGTCCTCGTGCCGCGTGACACTGCCGCGGGTACGGGGAAGACCGCTGAGAGCACGTGAAGGCGGGACGACGCCACCGGTCGGAGCGCTGCTCCGCTCGGCACAGGGGTGGTTATGCCACATCGTCCTGCCGTAGCTTGACGATCAGGTCCGCGGGTCGGCGGTGTGCGGGCGCTCGGGGCGGTGAGGTGGTCGTAATCGCTGAGGACGCGGCAGCGGAGTCGCCCGCGACGTCGTGCAGGCGGGCAGGGTGGGGAGCGTCGTCATCCGGTCGACCCACGACCGACGTGGCGTGATCGCGCTGGTCGTCGTGGCCCTCGCCCTGACGGTCACGGTCGCACTCGTTGCGCTGCACGCGGTGGACGGCCGTCCCGGCGACCGCTCGGGAGGGGATCCCGTCGCGGCGGTGAGCCGATTACGCGTGGGCTGCGAGTCCGGTTGGGTGGTGCCCGGTTGGGGCGACGCCCCGGTTCCGTGGGACGGCGGGTTCGTCATGGCCCACTCGTCCCTCGACGGCCCTTCTCGGGTGCACGTGTCGGCGGACGGTGTGGACTGGCGCGAAAGCGCACCGGGGGACGTGGTGACGCTCGAACGCCACGTCAACGTCGTGAGCGGGTACGGTCCGGCCGCCTACCTCCTGGGGTGGGACGCGCGAGGACCGGCGGTCTGGCGCACCGAGGGCGGCGACCGGTGGGAGTCGACCCCGCTCCTGCCGGGCGACCGAAACCCGCCGGCACCGCGGAACCTGGTGATCACCGCGGGGCCGCGCGGCGTCCTGGTCGTCGGCGCGAACGGCGGCTTCGACACCGAACACCGCGAGGTCTGCGCGTGGTATTCCCGGGACGGGCGGTCCTTCTCCGGGATGTTCGCCATCCCCGAACCCGAAGCCGGGTACGAGGACTACGCGCCGGTCGCGGCCGCGACGTCGAACGATTTCCTGCTGGGGCTGTGCGATCGTGACCGTTGTTCGATATTGTCGTCGGCCGACGGGACGACCTGGCACGACATTTCCGCCGGTTTTCCCCAGACGGGCAGGACCGGCATCGGCGGAATCGCCGGCAACGCCTCCGTCGTCGTGGTGGAACGGTGCCCGGCGCCGGACCAGGAGCGCGTTTCCGACGAGCCGCGGATGTGGTGCCGACGCGACGGCGCGTGGCGCCCGGCCCGCACCGATCCCGGGACGCTCCCCGACGCCGGAGTGGTCCCCGCGCACGACCGCTACCTGTGGGCCATCCGGAACCGGGGAACGGGCTTCATCGCTCCCGGTGGCACGTACGGTGACGTCGCCGGGGTGATCTGGCACTCCTCGGACGGCGCGCACTGGCGGCGCACCCCGGTTCGGGACAACGGCTTCGACCGCGCCCGGGGGATCCGGGACGTGGTGATCGGCAACAACCGCGCCCTGGCATTCGGCATATCCGCCGACCCGGCGGACGGTGTCCTGATCCGGCAGACCCCGACCCCCTGAGTGCTTCGCCGGAACGGGGCAACTTCGCTTCCCGCCACTGCGACTGAACGGTCCACGCACACCGACCGTCATTTGCGGAACACTGAACGTGGGCGAGTGCACACGGAGGGGACGTAAAGTTGCGCAAAAAATGGAGCACATTCCGCGTCACCGCTCTGTCCCTGGCCTCGGCCCTGGTGGCCGCCGGGGCGTTGGCGGGAGCCGCGGGTCCGGCGGCGGCGCAGACGACCGCGGTGCGGATGGACTACACCTGCACGACCTCCGCCGGCCCGACCGTGGCGTTGACCGCGTGGGTGGTCGGCGGGCTGCCGGACGAGGCGGGCCCGAACAGCGCCCCCAGCGGCACCTACGCCTTCCTCGACGTGGACCTGGACCTGCGTGAGCTGCGGCCGGCCCTGCCGGTCGGCAGCGGGGTGCGCCTGGACGGCGACAGCACGGCGACGCTCGACGCGAGGGTCGTCGGCCCGGACGGGACGCGGACCACGCGGGCCGCGTTCACGCTCGCGCCCACCTGGATCACCGACGTCCGCACGACCGCCGTGCGCGCCGCGGGAGCCTTCCCGGCGCTGTACCTGCCCGTGCCGGGCGCCTACGACCTGCGCGTGGACGACCTGGCGCTGACGCTGCGCCCGGAACGCGCCGACGGCACGCCGTTCGGCCCGACGATCACCGCGTCCTGCTCGCACGACCCGGCGCAGAACGACCTGCTGGGCACGCTCCAGGCGCTGATGCTCCACGCCGACCGGCCGATCCGCCCGGACGCGCTGCACGTGGTCTCGTCGACCCCGACCTCCGTGACGCTGGCGTGGGACGCCCGCTCGTGGTGGAACCCGACCGCCGGCTACCACGTGTACCTGGACGGCGGGCACGTCGTCTTCGTCACGGAGAAGCAGGCGACCATCACCGGGCTGACGCCGGACAAGCAGCACCGGGCGAAGGTGGTCACCGTGGACGTGAAGGGCAGTTGGTCGAACCCGAGCGAGGGCCTGATCTTCACCCTCCCCAGGGCCTGATCCCGCGCCACGCGCCGATCACCGGGTCCGTCGGGCGGCGGACCCGGTGATCCGGTGGGTGCGGGCCGTGTGCGCCGTCCGGGTGACCTGCGGTCGGTTCCGCGTTCCGGGGGCGGGCGGGTGCGTACGGTCGTGGGCCATGTCGTCCTTGGCGGACAGGGAGATCGGGAGCGCGGACGGGCCTCTGGCGGAGTTCGCCGCCCTCCGCGACGAGATCCAGGACAGGGTGAAGGCCCAGCAGCAGATGTTGTCCCTGCAGCTGACGTTCACCGGCGCCATCTTCGGCTTCGCCCTCACGCGGCCGGGCATGACGGCGCTGCTGTTGATCGTCCCGTTCGGGTCGTACCTCCTCTGCGGTCGTCTGGTGGCGCAGCACTTCGGCACCCTCCGGGTCGCCGAGTACATCAAGGAGGAGCTGAGCGACCGGGTGCGCGGCGGGCTCGGCTGGGAGCGGTGGTTGGAGGAGCGCCAACGGCGTCGACCTCACTTCCTGGGGTCGACGCTGCCGTTGTTGATCACCTTCACGGGCGCCGGTGTCCTCGCCCTGGGGTGGACGGCCGGGTACGTCTTCGGGCGTCACGACGTGTCGGCGCCGGCGTGCCTGGGGCTCGGCGCGTTCTGGCTGCTCGGTGTGGCGGCGGCGGTGGCGTGCACCGTCCTCGTGCTGCAGATGGCCAACCGCCTGCCGGTCCGCGGTTGGGCGCAGACCGGGCTGTCCTGAGCCCCTGGTCCGCCGGGAGACCTGCTCGGGTGACGTGCCCGATCCGCCGGGTGAAGTCGCTGGCCGTCGGGCAGGCGGCGCTGCCACCGTCGAGGCAGGGGACGAACCCCTGACCGAGGGGCGGAGATGGGCAACTCCCGGCGGACTGCGCGGGAACGCGACGTCGAGGCGTCGGCCGGTCGGATCGTGGGGTCGCCGGTGCGGGCCGACTCCCCGTCCCGGCCGGGCACCGGGTTGCCGTTCGACTTCTTCGCCTCCGGGGCGCACGAGGCGTTCGCCCTCGTGGAACCGAAGCAGAGGAGCCGAAGATGTCAGACACGAAGGACCGGAAGTTCACCGTCCTCTTCGACTGGTTCGACCGGACCGGGGACGGCTACCTCACCGCCGACGACCTCCGGGGCATGGCGGACCTGTTCACCGGCCTGCCGGGCGGCGCCGACCCCGGGAACGCCGAGCCGGTCCGGGAGGCGTTCGCGAGCTGGTGGCGGTTGCTCGAAGAGGGGGACGCCGACGGCGACGGGCGGGTCGCGCGGGAGGAGTTCATCGACCTGATGAAGTCCAGCGTGACCGCCCCCGGCAACTTCGAGGCGGCGGTGATCAGGATCGCCGACGCCTTCATGCGCATCGTGGACACCAACGGCGACGGCTCGCTCGTGTTCGACGAGTACGTGCGGATGTACGAGGGGCTGGGGATCGACCCGTCGTACTCCGGCGACGCGTTCCGGCGGCTCGACCGGGACGGCGACGGCCGGATCGGCAAGGACGAGTTCCGGACCGCGATCACCGAGTTCTACCTCAGCGACGACGAGAACGCCCCGGGCAACTGGCTGCTGGGGCCGCTCGTCCAACCGGCCTGACGGGGTGGCGCCGGGTTCGGTCCGGACCGGACCCGGCGGGGAACCACAGGGGCGTGGGGGTGTCACCGTTCGCGGCGGGGCTTTCCGGCGCGGAGTGCCAGCAGGCCGAGGGCCACGGCGGCCAGCCCGGAGAGCGCCGCCAGGGCCACGTTGACGCCGGTGCTCGGCAATTCGTCGTGGGGGCGCTCGGGGTGCGGGGGCGTGCCGGGTCGGGTCGGCTGCGGCTCGGGCTGAGGCTCGGGTGGGGTGGTGGTCGGTAGGGTGCCCGACGGGACGGTGGCCGTGTCGGGTGGGGAGTCGACGGCGCCGCCGCCCGGGGTCCGGCCGGTGGCGGTGGCCGTGTTGACGATGGCGCCCGCGGTGACGTCGTCCCGGGTCACGACGTAGGTCGCGGCGCAGGTGGTGCTGCCTCCCGGCGGCAACGGTCCGGTCGGGCAGGTGACCGCGACCCCGGCAGCCGCCAGTCGGTCGTCCACGATCGTCGGGTCGGTGATGGTGACGGAGCCGGTGTTGGTCACGACGAACGAGTAGTCGACCCGCTCGCCGGCGTCGGCCCGGCCGTTGCCGTCGGCGTCGGCCAACGTGGCCCGCTTGTCCAGTTCCAGGCCGGCGACGACCTCCACCGGGGTCGTGGTGTGGTCGCTGCTCGTCACCGGGTCGCCGGTGGGCGGGACGCCGGTGGCGGTGGCGGTGTTGTCGACCGCGCCCGCGTCCACGTCGGCCTGGGTGAGCGGGTAGGGCGGCGCGGTGCAGGTGGTCGACGCGCCCGGTGCGAGGGTGGTCGACGGGCACGTGACCGGGCCGACCCGGGGATCGTCGACCGCGACGCCCGTCAGGGTGACGTTGCCGGTGTTGGTCACGGTGAACGCGTAGGTGACGGTGTCGCCCGCGTCGGGGCCGTTGGCGTCCACGTCGGCGACGCCGGCGGCGGCCTTCACCAGGGAGATGGCGCTCGTCACCGGCACGGGCGTGGTGACGGAGTCCTCGTCGGTCGCGTCCGGCAGGTTCGTCGCGGTCCCGGTCGCCGTCGCGGTGTTCGGCACGCTGCCGCCGTCCACGTCCGCCTGGGTGAGCCGGTACGTCGCGGTGCAGGTGGTCGACGCGCCGATCGCCAGCGGACCCGGCGGGCAGGTCACCGGGCCGACCTTCGGGTCGTCCACCCGGATCGTCTCGAGCACGACCGTGCCGGTGTTGGCGACGGTGAAGGTGTAGGGGATCGCGTCGCCGGCGTCCGGGCCGTTGCCGTCCGCGTCCGCGATCGCGCCGGCCTCCTTGGTGAGGTCGATCCGCGAGACCCTGGCCGTGTTGGTGAACGTGCACAGCGCGGCGACGCCCGCGGCGCCGCCGTCGGGCATGGTGAACTGCCCGCTCGTGCCCGTGCCGCGCGCCAGCACCTGCCCGTTGTTCTGGTTCACGCACTCCCACCCGCGCTCGTAGCCGGGGGCGGTCGGTCCGCTCTCGCTCGTGCCCGAGCCGGACTCGGACACGGTGTACGTGCTCCCGGCCAGCCCGAACACCGGTCCGGCCATCTCGCCCGGCTCGGTCTGCAACCCCACGTCGGAACCCCTCGTCGTGCCGGTGTTCCCGGTGGTGATGCCACCGCCGGTCACCGTGACGGTGGCCTGGTCGGACGGGGTGACGCGGCCCAGCGGGAAGTCCTTGCGCACGACGATCGTGTTCGGCGAGGCGCACGAGCCGAAGTCGACCGAACCGGCCTGCGACAGGGCGCGGCTGCCCAGCACCTCGCCGGTGCTCGGGTTGGCGCGGTACAGCGTGGTCCCGCTGGCGGGGTAGAGGTAGCCGTCACCGGCGAACGCGATGCCGTTGAGCGCCTGGCCCGGCGTGCTGATCGTGGTGATCCGGCGACCGGTGATCGCCCGCGCGGGCCCGGCCGTCGTCGGGATCTCCTCGTTGACCACGAAGACGCTGTTCGTGCCGCCCGCGCCGCCGACGACGTACAGCCTGCCCTGCTGGTCGAACGCCCAGTCCCCGTTGGCGCCGTCGGTCGGCGTGGCGCCCTGCGCGACCAGGCCGAGCGACGTGCCGGTGCGGGGGTCGTGGCCGTAGACCTTCAGCGTGGTCCCGACGAACCCGCCGTAGTAGTAGAAGCCGTTGCGGGGGTTGACCGCGCCGTGGGTCACCGGGGCGTCGGCGACACCGGGCGCCGAGGTCGTCGTGCCGGTCGCGGTGTCGAAGCGGTGAATGGTGCGGGCCGTGCCGTTGGCCGCCACGCCGTAGGCGGCGGTGCCGCCCGCGGTGATGCCGAGCGCGTTGATCGTGCCCGTCACCCCGCCGAACGCCGCGACCGGCGTGCCCGCGCCGGTGGCGGGGTCGACCGACCAGATCGCGCGGGCGCCCGGATTCGCGCCCGCGCCCTGCACCGAGTACAGCGCTCCGCAGGTGAAGCCCGCCGCCGCGACCGCGGTCCGCTGGGCGTGCGTCGCGAGTGGACCGGCCCACAGGAGCGCGCCGAGCCCCACCGCCGCGGCCGCCGCCCACCCGGTCCGACGCGCCCTCGACCGCATCACGCCCGCCTCCACGCACTCGCCCGCACCCGTGTTGGTCTTCCGCACACCGCACCACAGCGGCGGCATGATCGCCCCGGAGCCGGACGACGGCCCCGTGAATTTCACCCGACCGAGTCGGTGACCGGATCACCCGGATCGGTGCCGGCCCCGGTCGGCGGACGGGGAAGTGGCGGCACGGCAACGGGATCGAGCCGCACCTCGCCCGGTGGAGGGTTTCGGTCGCCCGCGTTGACACGGATCGGTGAACGCTCCTAGCCTCGAACCGGGTGGGGGATTCCCTTGGGGGGACTCGAAGCTCCACGACCGGACCGCGAGGTCCGCCGCGCCGATCGTCGGGGAACGGTCGCGCGCCGCCGTGTGGGAGGAGTCGGCGTGGCTGTCCGAGGCGGGACCGCGGTCGGCGGGGGTGCGGCGGGGGCCGGCGGGGGCGCGGCCACGCCCGGCATCACGTGGGACGACGGGCTGGAGTGCTGGGTGGTGTCCGACCCGGTGCTGGCCCGCGTGGTCCTCAAGCACCGCGCGTTCTCGTCGCGCACCTCCGAGCGGTCCGCCGAGCTGTACATGACCGAGCGGTCCCGGGAGGAGTACCGGGAGCTGACCGAGTTCCTCCGGCTGTGGTTCGTGCACACCGACGGCGCGGAGCACGCCGCCCTCCGCAAACCGGTGCAGCGGCTGTTCTCCGCCTCGTTCACCCGTTCCCTGGCGGGAGTGGTCGAGCGGCTGGTCGAGGACTGCCTGGACGAGCTGGCGGCCGACCCCCGGCACGACGCGGTGCCGGCCCTCGCGGAGGGGTTGTCGGGACGGGTGATGGCCCACCTCGTGGGCGTCGAAGCGGAACCCGCGGTGCTGCACGGGTGGTCGCAGGCCCTCTCGGCGTTCATCGCCGCGATGTACCGGCGCGACCACGCCGAGGCGGCCACGCGGGCCATGGCGGAGATGACGGAGGCGCTGCGCGGATCGCCCGCGTTGGCGGCCTTCCCCCGCGACACCCCGGCCGACCGCGCCCGCACGACCGCGACGTGGGCGATGCTGCTGTTCGGGGGGCTGGAGACGACGGCGTCGCTGCTGGGGTCGTGCCTGCTGGCGGTGTTGACCGACCGGGCCCGGTGGGACCTGGTCGCCGGGGATGTGCCCGGCGAGGTCGAGGCGCTGGTCGAGTCCGTGCTGGAACAACGCCCGCCGCTGCGCAACGTGGGTCGGGTGGTGGCGGAGGACCTGCTGTTCCACGGCGAGCGGCTGCGGCGCGGTGACCTCGTGCTGGTGTCGTTGGCCGCCGGCGGCCTGTTCGAGGAGGCGGCCGCCGCGTCGACCGGTCCGGCCGACCGCCACCTGGCCTTCGGGTTCGGCGCCCACTACTGCGTGGGCGCGCCGCTCGTGCGGCTGGAGGCGGCGACCCTGCTGCGCGGGTTCACCCGGAGGTTCCCCGACGCCGCCGTGGCCGAGGGCGGGGTCGAGTGGGGCGCGAACCTCGCGTACGTCGGCCTGGACCACCTGCGCCTGGCGCTCTGACCCGCGCCGGTCGCGCCCCCGCTTCGCGGTCCCGAACCGCTGTCGCGGCCCGGTCCTGCGCGATCCACAGTGGACGGACGCGGGAAGTGCGGACCGCGCCTGGTCGATGACGTGCTGTAGTACTGTGCGCCCGGACGTCCCGCGCCGGGCGCGGACCGAGGCGAGGAGGCAGCGGATGAGGTACCGCACCATCGGGCAGGACCCGGCCACCCGGCGGCAGGTCAGCGTGCTGGGGTTGGGCGCGATGCTGTTCGGCACCGCCACCGACGAGGAGCGGGCGTTCCGCATCCTCGACCGCTTCGTGGAGGCCGGGGGCACGTTCGTCGACACCTCCAACAACTACGCGTTCTGGTACGGGTCCACGCAGGGCGGCGAGAGCGAGGCGGTGCTCGGCCGCTGGCGGGCGAGCCGGGGCGTGGGCGACGAGGTCGTCATCGCCACGAAGCTCGGCGGGCGGCCCACCAAGGCCGGCCTCGCTTTCGCCGACACCGCGAAGGCGGAGAACGTCGAAGGTCTGTCCGCCAAGGCGATCCGCGAGTCCGCCGAACGCAGCCGCGACGCGCTCGGGGTCGAGAAGATCGACCTGCTGTACGCGCACGTGGAGGACCCCGGCACCCCGCTGGAGGAGACCGTCGAGGGCTTCGCCGAGGTCGTGCGGGACGGCGTGGCCGGCCTGCTCGGCGTGAGCAACCACTGGTCCTGGCGGGTGGAACGCGCCCGCGCCCTGGCCGCCGCCCGCGGCCTGCCCGGGTACGAGGTGCTCCAGTACCACTACAGCTACCTGCGGGCCCGCACGGACCGCCCCGGCCGCCGCTCGCAGGACGGCAACCAGGGCATCGCCACCGGCGACCTGCTCGCCTACCTGCGCGAGACGCCGGGGTTGACGCTGGCCGCGTACTCGCCGCTGCTGTCCGGCGGGTACGTGCGCGAGGACAAGCCGCTCAGCCCCGACTTCGACCACGCGGGGACCGCCGTGCGCCGGCAGGCCCTCGCCGAGGTCGCGGCCGAGACCGGCGCGACGGTCAACCAGGTGGTGCTGGCGTGGTTGATCGGCGGCGACCTGCCGATCGTGCCGCTGGTGGGCGCGTCGTCCGTGGAGCAGCTGGACGAGAGCCTGGCGGCGGCGGACCTGGAGCTGACGCCCGAGCAGCGGGCGAAGCTGGACGCCGCCTACTGACCGGCCGCGCCGACGGCGAGCAGGTCCTCCACCGCGGTCCGGAGGACCTGCCGCAGGCCGTCGTCGGTGAAGAAGTGCGCGCCCGGCACCACGGTCAGGTCGAACGCCGCCGACGTCTCGGCCCGCCACGGCTCCATCCGGTCCGGTGAGGCGCCGGTGTCGGCCGCGCCGGCGAACGCCCGGATCGGCACGTCCAGCGGCGCCCGCGGCGGCGGCTCGTGCCGCCCGACGACCGCGAGGTCGGCGCGCACCAGCGGCAGGAACAGCTCCAGCAGTTCCGGGTGGTCGAACACGGCGGCCGGCGTGCCCCCGAGGTCGCGCAGGTAGGCGATCAGCCCTTCGTCCGGCTCGGACCACCCGCGCACGGGCAGCCGCAGCGACGGCGCGGCGCTGCTGGCCACGAACAGCCGCGCCGGCAGCGGGAGGTCCCGCGCGCGCAACGCGTGCGCCAGTTCCAGCGCGACGCGCGCCCCCATGCTGAACCCGTAGCAGGCGAACGGCCGGTCGAGCACCGGGAGCACCGCCGGCAGCAGTTCGGCCACCAGCGCCGCCATGTCGGTGTGCGGCGGCTCGTCGTACCGGTCGTCGCGGCCCGGCAGCTGCACGGCGATCGGCTCGACCTCGTCGGGCAGCAGCGCGGGCCACTCGCGGAACATCGCCGCGTTGCCCCCGGCGTAGGGGAAGCACAGCAGCCGGACCGACGCGTCGGCGCGCGGCGCGTGGTTGCGCAGCCAGCGACCGCTCATGCGGCACGACGGCGCGCGGTGATCGGCACGTGCTTGTAGCCGGACACGAAGTTGGACACCAGCCGCTCGGGCTCCCCGGCCAGGCGGAAGTCCTCGAACCGCGCCAGCAGTTCCTCGAACAGGATGCGCAGGGTCACCCGCGCCACGCTGTGCCCGACGCAGTAGTGCGGCCCGGCGCCGAACGCGAGGTGCTTGTTCGGCCTGCGCCTGATGTCGAACGTGGACGCGTCGGGGAACTCGGCGTCGTCCCGGTTCGCCGCGCCCAGCCACACGACCACGGCGTCGCCGGCGGCGATCTCCGTGCCCGCCAGCACCGTGTCCCGGGTGGCGTAGCGCAGGAAGTGGTTCACCGGCGACGCCCACCGCAGCGCCTCCTCGACGGCGGTGCCGTTGACGTCGAGGTGGTCGGCCCAGTCCTCCAGCACGCCCGTCCCGGCGAACTCGGCCAGCACGAAGTTCGGCGAGTGCGGCGTGGTGACGTTCGCGCCGAGCAGCAGGCTGTAGCAGTTGGACACGATCTCCCCGAGCGACATGTGACGGCCCTCGAACTCCGTGGTGATCAGCACGGAGATCAGGTCGTCGCCCAGGTGGTCGCGGCGGTGCCGGACCAGGTCCTGGAAGTAGCCGAACAGCTCGTGGTGGGCGAGGGCCAGCGTGAGGCCGCGGTTGCCCTCCAGCTGGTACTCGGGGTCGTCCGGGGCGATGCAGGTGGTGTTGATGCGGGTCAGCCACGGCCAGTCCGACCGGGGCAGGTCCATCATCGTGCCGGTGACCGACATCGGCATGGCCAGCATGGCCTCGGCGAAGTCGAACGCGCCGCCGTCGCCGATCGGGTCGATCAGGGCCACGACGTGGTCGCGGATCATGTCCCGCTGCTTGTCCACGGCCTTGATCGTGAGCGCGCGCTTCAGCCTGCCCTGCATCTCGGTGTGCCGGGGCGGGTCGGTCACGGCGAGCTGCGTGCCGCCGGCCGGGTCGTCGGTGCCGAGCAGGTCGAGCAGCGTGCCGCGTTCGGAGGTGAACGTCGCGTGGTCGCGCAGCACCTGGTCGGCGTCCGCGAACCGCACCGCGGACCAGAAGCCGCGTTCGTCGTCCACCTGCCGCCAGCTCAGCCCGTCGATCGCGCGCAGCTCGCGCCACACGGCGTACGCGTTCCCGTCGCTGTAGAGCGTGGGGTCGACCAGGTCGTCCCGGCCCAGGTGCACCGGGCAGCGCGCCGCGGCGGTCTCGTGCGTGGTCATGCCCTCCCCATTCTTCGCGAGGCTCCACCGACTTATTCGTCCGATTTCGGGTGCGATGGTTGTTTCGGGGAGAGTAGGTCAGGGCGCGGTCGTCCGGCCGGTCCCGTCACCGGTCGACAGTGGTGATCGGTGACCTGCCGGTGCTGATCGAAAAAAATGCCCCCAGCGTCCGACATCCCCGGTGTCGGCTCGTTCCCCCGCCTCGTTCGGAGTGAAGCACGCGCCCGTGAACTGCGTCAACACCCATGCTTCGGCGCTGCTCAGCACGTGGATCACCGGCGGGGCGGGCGCACCGCGTCGCCGTCGCGTGGAATATTCCACGCGATCGGGCAAGTCCGGGAAATGCTGCGGTCGAACGCGTTCGGTGGTGTTGACACTGTCCGCGAAACGGCTTTAGCCTCGGTCGGCGTCTGGGGGAAAATTTGACCCACCTGGGGGGTGGTCAATTTTGGGTGGAACGCTGCCCGGTGCACATTTGTGGTTTGACGCGACCCCGGCCCAGCAGGGCATCTGGGTGTTGGACAGCGATGAAGAACTCCGTCCCACATATCTCATTCCCACGGTGCTGGAGTTCACCGGACCCGTCCACCACGAACTGCTCGCCGCCGCCGCCCGACGGGCGCTGGCGCGGCACCCCGCGCTGCGGTCGCGGTTCCGGTTCGACCCCGCCGCCGGGCGCGTGCGCTACCGCACGGACGGCCCGCCGGGCGACGTGGGCGTCATCGACGCGGAGGCCGACGGCTGGAGCGAGCGGGAGCTGGAGCGCCTGGTCGAGCTGCTGTCCTGGACGCCGTTCGACCTCGCCACCGAGGCGCAGGCCCGCGGCGAGGTCGTCAAGGTGGACGCGAAGACCACGCTGCTGGTGCTCACCATGCACCACATCTCGTTCGACGGCTGGTCCCGGCACCTGCTGGTCGACGAGATCATCGAGACGTACCGGGCGCTGCTCGACCGACGCGACCCGGACCTGCCCGAGCCCGCCCACCCGGGTGAGCTGGTGCGCCCGCTGACCGGGGACGAACTGGCCGCCCGGGTCGCGGGCGCGGTGGCGCGGCTGCGCGGCGCGCCGACCACGGTGGAGCTGCCGCGCGACCGCACGCCCGAGCACCCGTCCGAGATCGGCGCGAGCCGGGGGGTGGTGCTCGACCCCGAGCTGAGCGCGGCGGTGCTGGACATCGCCGCGCAGGAGGGCTGCACGCCGTTCATGACGGCGGCGGCCCTGCTGGCGGGCACCTTCTCCCGCACCACCGGCCAGCGCGACTTCCTGTTCGCGTTCGGCTGGCCGGGCCGGGACGACCCCGCGACCGCCGACGCGATCGGCATGTTCATGTCCACGCTGGTCCTGCGGATCACGGTGGACGCCACCACGTCGTGGCGCGACGTGCTGGGCGAGGCGCGGATCGGCGCGATGGAGGCGTTCCTGGACTCCGACGTGCCGCTCGACGCGATCGCCACCGCGCTCAACCCCGGCCGCCGGGTGATCTGGCCGCCGCTGACCCCGGTCCTGGTGAACGTGGACGACCTGCCCGCGGAGCTGGAGCTGGCGCCGGGCGTGCGCGGCAGGTACCGGCTCGACGGCCAGGTGCGCACCAAGTACGACCTCGGCCTCTTCGTGCGGGTGGACGAGGGGCCGCGGCTGGCGCTCGCCTTCGACTACCCGCTCGACCGGTTCGACCACGAGACGATCGAGCGCTTGCTGGACGACCTGCGGCACAGCGCGCACGCCCTCGCCCACTCAGCGGAGGAACCCCATGTCCGAACCCCAGACCTCTGACGGCGTCGACCTCGACGACCCCGACGCGCGGCTGGCCGTCGTCCGCGCCGCGTGGTGCGAGGTGCTCGGTGTCGCGCAGGTCCCCGACGACGCCACGTTCTTCGACGCCGGCGGCGACTCGCTGCGGCTCGTCCTGCTGGTGGAGAAGCTGAACCTGGCCACCGGCCGCGCCCTGCGCGCGGTGGACCTCTTCCGCGCCGGCACCGTGCGCGGCCACGCCGACCTGCTCGCCGAGCCGGCGCGGCCGCGGGCGTCGGCGTTCCGCGGCACGGGCCGCGAGCACCTGCTGGCCGCCGCGCGCACCGAGCGCGGCACGCCGGAACGCCCCCGCTAGGTCCACCGGCACGCAGCGAAGGAGCGCGAGATGACGTTGGACGAGTACGCGCTGTCGGTCCTCGGGTCGGGCGCCGGCACCGAGGGGTTCGCCACGCGCAGCTTCATCGGGCTCGGTGGGGATTCGCTGCGCGCGATGCGCCTGACCGCACTGGCGCAGGAGAACCTGGGCGTGCGCCTGTCGGTGTCCGACCTGCTCTCGCCCGTGCCGCTCGGCGAGGTGCTGGCGAACGTCGTCGGCGTCGCCCGGCCCGAACCGGCGGACGCCCCGACGCCCGTGCTGACGCCCATGCAGCGCGGCATGTGGCTGGTGGACGAGGTGCTGGGCGGCTCGACCTACAACCTGGTGTTCACCTGCGCCGTCACCGCCGGCGCGCTGGACCGCGAGCTGTTCGGCCGGGCCGCCGCCGCGGTGGCCGAGCGGCACGCCACGCTGCGCACGGTGTTCGTGGAACGCGACGGCCAGGTGACCCCCGTGGTGACCGACGCGCCGCCGTCGATCGAGGACGTCGCGTTCGCCGGCGACGACTTCGACGCGCACGTCCGGGACGTGGCGGCCACGAGCGGGCGGGTCCCGTTCGACCTGGCCTCCGCGCCGCCGTGGCGGCTGCTGTTCGTGGCCGGACCCGAACGCCAGGCGTTCGTGCTGGTCGCGCACCACGTCCTGCTCGACGGCGGGGCGGTCGGCCTGGTGCTGCACGAGTTGGCCCGTGCGTACGGCGCGTTCGCGGCCGGCCGGCCGAGCCCGTTCGACGGACCCGCGCCGACGACCGCCGCGCTGCTGCTGCGCCAGGAGCAGGCCAAGCGCAGCGGCGAGTGGGAGCGGCAGGCCGAGTTCTGGGCCGGGCACCTCAAAGGCGTGCCGACCGTGCTGGAGGTGCCGACGGACCGGCCGCGCCCCGCGGTGCAGGACCCGTCCGGCGCGCGCGTCCCGCTCGACCTGGGTGACGAGCTGACCGCGCTCGTCGGCGGGCGGGCGCGCGACCTGGGGATCACGCCGTTCGCGTTCCTGCTCGGCGCGTACGGCCTGGCGCTGCACCGCTGGACCGGCGTCGACCGCTTCCTCGTGGGGGTCGCGCTGTACGGCCGCGACACCTCGGAGCTGGCCGGGCTGGTGGGTGTGGCGGGCAACCTGGTGCCGGTGCGGTTGGACGTCGACGACGACCTGCCGGCCGCCGACTACCTGCGCGCGGTGCAGGAGTCGCTGGCGTTGAGCATCGGGGCGGGCGCGCTGCCGTTCGAGGAACTGGTGGCCCGGTTGGGCGTCGAACGCGACCTCGGCGCGCACCCGCTGGTGCAGGTGTGCTTCGGGATGCACGACCAGCTCGTGCCGCGGCGGCTCGCGTTCGGCGACGCGGAGCTGGACGTCGAGGAGGGCCACGGCGGCGGCGCGCAGTTCGACCTGTCGCTGTCGTTCGGCCGCTCCGAGCCCACCCTGGGCGCCCAGCTGGAGTACGCGACGGCGTTGTGGCAGGAGGCGGACGCACGCGCGTTCCTCGCCGACTTCACCACCGCCGTGCGCGAACTCGGCACGGCCCGGGGCCGGCTGGAGGACCTGCGCGCGATCTCCGCCGAACGCCGCGCGGTGCTCGACGCGATCAACGCGACCCGGCGCGACTTCCCCGCCGTGACGGTGGACGAGCTGGTGCGGCGGGCCGCCGCGCGCACCCCCGACGCGGTCGCGGTGCGGGCGGAGGACGTGGAGCTGACCTACGCGCAGCTCGTCGGCGCGGCGGCGGAGCAGGCCCGGCTGCTGCGCGAGGCCGGCGTCGCCCGGGGCGACCGGGTGTTGGTCGCCGTGGACCGGTCCGTCGCCGAAGTCGTCGCGGTGCTCGGCGTCCTCTGGGCGGGCGCCGCGTACGTGGGCGTCGACCCGGCGCAGCCCGCCGCCCAGCTGCGGCACGTGCTGGCCAAGGCCGCGCCCAGGGCGGCGCTGCTCGACGCGCCGGACGCGCTCCCGCCGGGGGACGTCCCGGTCGTGGCGACGTGGGAGCCGTCGTGGCCGGCCGCCACCGCCGAACCGACCCCCGGCGGGCCGGACGACCTGGCGTACCTGGCGTTCACGTCCGGCTCCACGGGCGTGCCGAAGGGCGTCGCGGTGCCGCACCGGGCGGTGGTGCGGCTGGTGCACGAACCGGACTTCCTGCGACTGGCGCCGGAGGACCGCGTGCTGCGGCTCTCCCCGCTGCCGTTCGACGCGTCCACGCTGGAGCTGTGGGCGCCGCTCGTGGCGGGCGCGGCGGTGGAGGTCCACCCGGCGGGCCTGCCGTCGGCGTCCGAGCTGGGCGCCTTCCTGGCGCGGCGGCGGGTGAGCGTCGCGTGGCTGACCGCCGGCCTGTTCCGGTTGGTCGCCGAGTTCGCGCCGGACGGGCTCGGCGGGCTGCGGCAGTTGCTGACCGGCGGCGACGTGGTGCCGCACGACCACGTGGCCCGGGTGCTGGCACGCCACCCCGGCCTGGTCGTCACCAACGGCTACGGGCCGACCGAGAACACCACGTTCACCACGACGCACTCGGTCCGGGTCGCCGAGGACGCGGACGGGCCGCTGCCCATCGGCGTCCCGCTGCCCGGCACCCGCGTCCACGTCCTCGACCGCCGCCACCGGATCGTCCCGCCGGGCGCGGTCGGCGAGCTGTACGCGGCGGGGGAGGGCCTGGCGGACGGGTACGTGGACGACGAAGCGGAGACGGCACGCGCCTTCGGCGCGTTCTCCCCGGACGTCCCCGAACGGCTCTACCGCACCGGCGACCTGGTCCGCGTGGACGCGGCGGGGCGGCTGCGGTTCCTGGGGCGGCGGGACGACCAGGTGAAGCTGCGCGGGTTCCGGGTGGAGCTGTCCGCGATCGCGGACGTGCTCAAGGGCGACGCGCGGGTGCGGGACGCGGCCGTGGTCGTCACCGACGGCGACGCCTTCGAGAAGCGCCTGGTCGCGGCGGTCGTGCCGGTCGGCGACGTGCGCACCGACGACCTGCGCGACCGGGTCGCGGAGCGGCTGCCCGCGTACATGGTGCCGACCCTGTGGGCGGTCGTGGACCGGGTTCCGGTGACGGGCAACGGGAAGGTCGACCGGCGTGCGCTGGTGGCGGCGGCCCTGCCCGCCGGGCAGCACGTCGCGCCGCCCGCGTCGACGGGCGCGGAGTTCTTCGCCCGCGCGCTCGGCCGCGACGCGGGCGAGGTGACCGCCGACACCGACTTCTTCGCCGTCGGCGGCAACTCGATGGGCGCGGTGAAGCTGCTGCGGCTGGTGAAGGACGAGCTGGGCGTGACGGTGCGGTTGCGGGAGTTCCTGCTGGAGCCCACGCCCGCCGGCCTGAGCCGGCTCATCGACCAGTCCGCGCGCCCGTGACCGGGGGCTCCGTGGCCGTCGTCGGGATGGCGTGCCGGTACCCGAAGGCCCGCGACGTCCGCGAGTTCTGGGCGAACCTGCGGGCGGGCGTCGAGGGCGTCACGCGGTTCGACCGCGAACAGCTCGTTGCGCGGGGCGTGCCCCGGGACCGGGCGATGCGGCCCGACTTCGTCCCTGCCAAGGGGTTCCTGCCCGGCGCGGACCGCTTCGACTGGGCGTTCTTCGGCTACAGCCGCGCGGAGGCCGCCGGGATCGACCCGCAGCAGCGGGTGTTCCTGGAGGTCGCCGTGACCGCGTTGGACGACGCGGGGCTCGACCCGACGCGGTTCCCCGGCTGGATCGGCGTGTACGCGGGCGCCGACGTGGTGCCCGCGCCCGACCTCGACGACCAGGGCGAGCTGGCCCGGGTGATCGGGCTGGAGAAGGACTTCCTGACCACTCGGGTGGCCTACAAGCTGGGCCTGCGCGGGCCCGCGGTGACCGTGCAGACGGCGTGCTCCACGTCGCTCACCGCCACCCACATGGCGGTGCGCGCGCTGCTCGGCTACGAGTGCGACGCGGCGCTGGCCGGCGGCGTCACGGTGACCCCTCGGCACGACTGGGGGTACGTGCACGAACCGGGCGGCATCCTGTCGCCGGACGGCACGTGCCGCCCGTTCGACGCCGAGGCGGCCGGCACGGTGCCCAGCGAGGGCGTCGGCGTGGTCGTGCTGAAGCGGCTGGAGGACGCGGTGCGCGACGGCGACCGGATCGCCGCCGTGCTGCTCGGGTCGGCGATCAACAACGACGGCGGCGAGAAGATGGGCTACACCGCGCCGTCGTTGCGCGGTCAGAGCGAGGTCGTGCACTACGCCCAGCAGGTCGCCGGCGTCGACCCGGCCGACCTGGACTACGTCGAGGCCCACGGGACCGCGACGCGGATCGGCGACCCGGTCGAGGTGCAGGCGCTCACCGAGGTGTTCCGGGGCAGCACCGACGACACCGGCTCGTGCCTGATCGGCGCGGTGAAGAGCAACCTGGGGCACACGGGCGCGGCGGCGGGCGTCGCCGGGTTGATCAAGACGGCGTTGATGCTGGAGCACCGCGAGGTCGTGCGCACGCTGCACTTCTCCCGGCCGAACCCGTTGCTGGAGCTGGACACCACGCCGTTCCGGGTGGCGCGGGAGCACCGGCCGTGGCCCGACCGCGGCACACCGCTGGCGGCGGTCAGCGCGTTCGGCATCGGCGGCACCAACGCGCACGTGATCCTGGGCGCCGCGCCGAGCCGGCCGCGTCCGGTGACCCCGGGCCCCCGGATCCTGCCGGTGTCCGCGCCGACGCCGGAGGCGCTGGCCGAGACCGGTCGGGCGCTCGCCGGGCACTTGTCGGCCATGCCGCCCGGGGCGACGGTGGGCGAGGTCGCGCGCACGCTGGCCGGGCGGCGGGCGCACCCGCACCGGCGGGCCGTCGTGGCGGGCGACCTCGCCGAGGCCGCCGCCCTGCTCGGGACGGAGGTCCGGTCCGCGGCCGGCAGTCCGGGCGCGGCCGGAACCCTCGGCGCTCCTGGCGCGGCCGGCAGCCCGAGCCCGGCGGGCACTTCCGGCAGGGCGGGCGCTTCCGGCGCGGCCGACAGCTCGGACGTGGCCGGCGCTCCCGGTGCGGCCGACACTCCGAGCGCGGCCGGCGCTCAGGGAGCGGCCGGCGGCCCGAGCCCGGCCGGCGTTCCGGGGGCGGCCAACACCCCGGGCGCGGCCGATACTCGGAGCGCGGCCGGCAGCCCGAGCCCGGCCGGTGTTCCGGGGGTGGCCGGTGTTCCGGGCGCGGTCAACACCCCCGGTGCGTCCGCCAACGCCGCCAACGCCGCCGACTTCGGCGGCACGGCGTCGGGGCGGGCCACCGGGCCGCCCCCCCGGTACACCCCCCGGGTTCTGGTAACCCCCCCCGGGGGGGGCGGCGCAGCCCCGGGC
>NZ_JBHYXZ010000130.1:0-25310 GCF_042752395.1 Actinosynnema sp. NPDC059335
CTGGCACACCGCTCAGGCCCGGCCAGCTACCATCCCGGCGGCACCGACCGCATCCAGGTAACAACCGCCTCGGGTTATCGGGGGAAGCTCAGCCAGAGCGTCCAGACCGAACCTGCCGAGTTCAGTGACGACATCAGCCAGGGAACGATCTGGCTGAAAGCGCGCACGGGCAATGATGACCGTCAATGCCAGAGGAAAGCCGCCGCACAATCGGATGAGCGTCGAGACCGCCCGCTCCTCGTTCGCGGTGCGTTCGGTCCCGAGCGACGTGTCCAATAGCGCGCGGGCCTCGGCATCGGTGAAGACATCCAAGGTTAGCGACCGAGCACCGTGCCCGACCACCAGCCCGGTCAGCCGATGGCGGCTGGTCACCAGCACGGCACACGACCCACCGCCAGGCAACAACGGTACGACCTGGGCGGTGGTCGCGGCGTTGTCCAACACGACCAACATGCGACGGCCGGCGACCAAGCTGCGATATAGCCCCGCCAAGGCGACGACATCGGACGGTAGGAGCGAGGGTTTCACTCCCAGGGCGACAAGGAACCCGCGCAGCGCCTCCGCAGGATCCACCGGTTCACCGGCGGGAGTGAAACCCCGAAGGTCCACGAACAACTGGCCATCGGGATACCGCGCGATGTGTCGATTCGCCCAGGCCAACGCCAACCACGTCTTGCCGACCCCTCCGGCCCCGGTGATCGCCGAAATCACCACCGCCTTGCCCGTCTCCGCACTGAGCGGTTCGGCCGTGCCCAACAGCGTGCGCTCCAACACGGCGAGTTCGACAACGCGTCCGGTGAACGACTCCTGCGCGGCAGGAAGTTGGCGCGGTACCACCGGCGCCAGCGACGGATCGGAAACCCGTACATCACCCTCGACGACGCCAGCTTGCACCACGACTGCCCCGGTCCCGGACACCACGTTGTGTACCGGCGACTCGGCATTGGATTGCACGGAAGCACCTCCCGCCGTGCCGCGTATCGAACATCTCAGCGTCGCACCCCCAGCACCGGCCGCTGCGCGGAACCGTCGTGTTTCACCCACCTGGATCAGGGCCGGCTCAACACCGAGCAGGAGGTGTCTATGCAACCGCGCGAGACGTCGAACTCGGCCGGGAACGCCGTCGGCGGCGGCGTGCGCAACTGTTCCGCAGCCGTGAGTTCGGCGACCGCGTCGTGCGCCGGCCGTCCCGGACCCGGCGACGTCCGTCCAGCTTCCCGGCCAACCGGTCGACCCCGGCCTGCGCCGCCCTGGGGGTGTGGGGGTGCCAGAAGTCGGCTAGGCGGCTTGACCTGCGGTTACGCAGCCTGTCGGTTCGTACTTGTCGCGTTTTTGTTGTTCGAGGATGAGGTAGACGATGAGGCCGTTGCCGTACCCGTAGACGAGTTGGCGTAGGGCGCCGGTGGGGTTGGCGCGGTGGTAGGGCTCGCCGTGCCAGGTTCATGGGTCAGCAGGGTCATGGCCTCGGACAGCGGTTCATCGGTCTCTGCCGGCAGTGCGTGGATCTGGCCCCAGACTTCGTCGGGGAGTTGGATCTGATGGTCACCTATCGGCCGCCGCGCTCCGTCTGCAGTTCGTCCCAGGTGCGCAGCCATCCGGGTGTCTGGCCGGTGGTGGGTCTGGTCGATGCGGCCGAGCATCCTCCGGTGGGCGGCGGGGTCGTGCCGGGTGACGGTGGCGATGCGCCACCACTGCTCGATAACGCTGCGGACCGGTTCGAGGCCGGACTCGGCCGCGGCCTGGCCCAGGGCGTGTCGACAGTCGGCGTCGAAGGCGTCGCGTTCCTCGGGCAACAGTGCGGTGCGGATCGCCTCGGGGTCATCTCGACCTCCGACGATGGCGTGTGCGCAGCTGCTGCGGCCACACCGACACGATAGCGGGCTGACGTATACGCCCCCTTGTCCTCCGCGTCGACCGGTGCATCGGCTGCCTGGGCCAGATGAGGGTCGGATGCGCGATCATCACAGTCAGCGGTCCGCGGACCGTCAGCAAGCGGGGGGAGTGCGTGGGAGCGGACGCTGGGAGCAGAATGGGAGCCGTCGGACGCTTTGAATAGCGTTCAGCCGCGTTCAACGGCTTCAACGGCCACGCATTTTCGGCGGTAATTCGGTTTGCGCTGGTAGAGGATTAATTCTGGCTTCATTCACACCGAAGAGGTCACTGGTTCGATCCCAGTATCGCCCACAGTGGGTTTTGCCCGGTCAACGGCTCGTAGACGATCTTCGTCTGCGGGCCGTTGATCGTTGCGGGGAGCAATTCGGGAGCGGATGATCTTGACCACCTCCGTATTTGCGAAGGTGGTCAGGGGTTCGTGCTCCCCGTTCGCTCCCGGGTTTGCTCCCAGCGGTGGTGGAGTGCGGCGAGCATGGCGTCGATCATGGGTTGGGTGACGTGGGAGTAGACGCCCATGACGCCGTGGAACTTGTGGCCGATCCTCTTGTGCTGGAGTACTTCGGGGACGCCGTCCTCGATGAGCCGGGTCTTGTGGGTGTGGCACAGGTCGTGGAAGTGCATCATGTCGGGGTTGATCCGCGGTCGGCCGGTGGAGGTGTCGCCGCGCAGGGCGGGTAGCCAGACCCGTTGGCGGAAGTTGGAGCGTCGGTGGAAGCCGCCGTCGGTTCCGGTGAACACGAATCGGGCGTGGGGCCGTCGTGGGGCAGGTCGACCAGGAACCCGGGGGAGGTGCACGGTGCGGACGCTGGCGGGGGTGTTGGGCGGTCCGAGGGTGAGTTTGCCGCCGACCTCGTGCAGGGCGCCGTCCTTGCCGTCGACGCGGATCTCGGCGTTGGCCGTGTCGACCCGTGACCATTGCAGGCCGGTCAGTTCACCCCAGCGCAGGCCGGTGTAGGCGGCGGTGGGCGTTCGAGCAGATCTGCCGCGCCTTGGACACCGCCTGCCTCACCCGCACGACCCCGTGGGCGACGCTGCGCCGGCTCGGCGAGGAACTGGACGTCACCGAGCTCGCCGAGCTCGCGGCCTCGGTCAGCCTGGCCGGCACCGAGGAAGCCAAGGTTCGCACCTCCTTGGCCGCCAAGGCCGGAGCACTGCGCATCCACCAGATCACCGAGCACGATCCCGGAACGGGACCGCCGCGGCCGGCACGTCCAGTGCCCGGCAACTGCTCGACCAGCTCGCCAGCGGCCCGCTCACCGGCTCCACCCTCGCCTCCGATCGCAACGCCGTGATCGCTTGCGCCACCACGGGCGGCAAGCCGATCAGGAGTGCCGCCGCGAACAGCGCCGTGTCGAACCGGCGCGCCGTTCCGATCACGGATGATCACCTTCCGAACCGCTGTTCAGGTGCGCCACAGCTGGTGGGTGCCGCCGTGGCAGTCCCACTGGAGCAGCCAGGCACCCGAGCTGTAGCTCCCGGCCTCGACTTCGAGGCACTTGCCGCTGTGCCGGGCCCTGAGCTGGAACCAGCCGTCGCCCCGGTTGACGATCTGCCACTGCTGGTGGGTGCCCGCGTGGCACCACCACTGGAGCACCGCGGCGCCGGCGTGGACGTAGCCGTGGTCGACCTCCAGGCAGTGCCCGCTGTGCTCCGCCCGCACCTTGACGTATCCCTCGCCCGCGTCGTCGATGCGCCACAACTGGTGCTGGCCGCCATGGCAGGGCCACTGGAGGACCCGCGTGCCCGGGTCGAGGTAACCGTGGTCGACCTCCAGGCACATGCCGGAATGTCGGACTGAGATGGAGAACGGACCGGCCGGTATCGCCTGCGCGATGGCGGGCGCGAACCCGAGGAGGAGCAGCACGGCGAACAGCGCCGTGCCGAGCCGGCGGATGAGTCTGGCCATGGTTCGGACACCTCTCTTGGACGCGGGGTGCGCCGACGGTCGTCGACGGCTATTCGTCACGTGGAAATCGTCATGCGTCACGTGTGCCGAGCACGCGAACACCGATGTGCCGGAACCACCGGACCGCCGAACCGCTGGAATGCGGTTCTTCCGACGCTGGTCACCGCAGGTCTCGACCTACCCGTAAAGCAAGCTTAGAACCGGCGACACGCGCCCGGAAATCCCACAGGTGGCCGAAGGAAAGCCGCTGTTCCTACTACCCGCAATCGGATTCGGTACATCCCGACTGGAATGACCGCAATGCGCTGAGCGGCGAGCAGGTTGGGGTGTTCAATATCGAACCAGGCCGGGGCGGCCGCAGCGGCGAGGTCCGGAACCCGCAGAGTTGGGCGAACAGGGCACTGTCCGGCTCCACCTCATGGGCTCGGTTCTGGCTCGTGGACCGGCTCCGGGACGGGACATGGAGGACGACCCGGTGCCGAAGCTCGATTCCGTGCCCGGCGGTGCCCCGCCCGCGCCCACCGAGCGCCTCGACCGGCTGCACGCCTGGAAGCCCGACTCCGACGCCGCCGAAATCCTGCGCCGGCCGTTGCCCCAGGGCGGCTTCACCGGCAGGGAAGCGTTGCGCGCGGAGATCGACCGGCTGCGCGCGGCCGATCGCGACGGTCTCGTCCCGCGCCGGGTCGTCACCGGCCTGTCCTCGATCGCCGACCACGCGCCCGAACGCGCCGACGCCGACGTACCCGTGCACGGCGACTGCGACTGGGACAACTGGCTCGCCGACGGTGACACCGTCACCGCCCTGCTGGACTTCGAGTGGGCCCGGTTCGGCGAGCCGGTCGACGACTGGTTTTCCTGATCCGGTTCAGCGGCCCGCACACCGGGATCGTGCTCGACGTGGTTGCCGCGGCGACCGGGACACCCTCCGAGGTGCTCCGGGCCGGCTGCGAGATCCGCGAGGCCAGCCACGTGGTCACCGACGTCCGCCTGGGCCTGGAGGGCGACCCGGAGGCCGGTGTCGGCACGATCGGTGACCTGGAGGAACTTGTCATCGGCCGCTACTGGTGGCGCGACAGCTGGGCGTAGAGCAGTACTTGGGTGACGGCACCTCGACGTCTCACGCGCACCCAACCCGCCCGTCCCCACACTGACTGCGTGGCGACGGTGGGCGGGGTTCGCGAGTCGGGCGGCCGGTATCTGCAGCGGCGGGAGTACCACTGGTCCGGGCTCGGCGTCGAACTGGCCCGATGGCAGGGCGGCCCGGCCACCGAGGGCCTCTGCCGGCTGCCCGAGCACCTGATGTTCGTCACGCTCGGGGGGACGACCGCCCGCACGGAAGCCCGGATCGACGGCGGCCGGCGCTACGTCGGCGCCGACTTCCCCGGGGCCGTCAGCTTCATCCCCGCCAACCGCGAACGGCGGGCCTGGCACGGCGAAGGCGTGATCGACTACGTGACCATCCGCCTCGACCCTCACCGGCTGCCCGGCGGCATCAACCCCGGCAGCCTGGAGTTCACGGGCTTCACGAACAGCCCGGACCCGCTTGTCCGCCAGTTGGCGTTGGAACTGCGGGACGAGGCCCGCACGGGCGGCCTGGCTGGTCAGCTCTACGTCGACTCCATCGCCGCCACCCTGGCGCTGCACCTGCTCCGCACCTGCTCGAACCTCGCGCCGAGCCGCCCGGCCGCCGCACCCGGCCTGTCGGGGAGCCGGCTGCGCACGGTGATCGAGTACATCGACGAGCACCTCGGTGACGACCTGCGACTCGATCGGCTGGCCGACGTGGCCGGCGTCGACCGGCACCACTTCGGCCGCGCGTTCAAGAAGGCGACGGGCGTGCCGCCCCACCGGTACGTGATGCGACGCCGGGTGGACCGCGCGACCGAGCTGCTCGCCCGCTCGGAGCTGCCGATCGCGCGGATCGCGCACGACGTCGGCATGTCCAGTCAGAGCCACCTGACCACCGTGTTCCGGCGCATGGTCGGCGACACCCCGCTCGGCTACCGGAAGGCCCGCCGGAACGCCTGACCGATTCTGGTAAGCGTTCGGGACGTGGAAGACGGCGAAGGCGACTTCCCGACAGGATCCGGGCGACCTGATCCCCAGCAGAGGAGTTCGCCCATGCCCAAGCCTTCCCGCCGGTCAGTGATCAAGGCGGCCGGAGCGACCGCGCTCGGCGCGGGACTCGTGGCCGGGTTCGCCGACACGTCCGGTGCCGCCGCCGCTTCCACCCCGAGGGCGAACGGGTCCGGCATCCTGTGGCGCACCATCCCGTCCACCGGCGAGCGGGTGCCGGCCATGGGGCTCGGCACGTTCATGACGTTCGACCGCTGGGACCACCTCCCGCGAGAGGACCTGCGCCAGGTGCTGACCGACTACTGGAACGCCGGTGGTCGGGTGGTCGACGTCTCGCCGCTCTACGGGCTCTCCGAGAAGAACATCGGTGAGCTCGGCCAGGAGATGGGCATCAACCGGCAGATGTTCGTCAGCAACAAGTTGTGGGCCACCGGGCCGTACCTGAACAACGACTCGGCGGCGGTCGCGCAACGCGAGCAGTCACTCGCCGCGCTCGGCCGTGACAGCCTGGATGTGGTGCAGGTGCACAACGTGGTGGCGCCGGAGATGCAGATCCCCGTCCTGCGCCGGTGGAAGCAGGAGAAGAAGATCCGCATGCTGGGCATCACCCACCACGACCAGCTGTACTACCCGGTGATCGAGCACTGGATCCGCAACGGCGATCTGGACTTCGTGCAGATCCACTACTCGATCCAGTACCGTGGCGTGGAGGAGCGGTTGCTGAAGCTGTGCCAGGACCACGGCACGGCCGTCATGGTCCACATGGCACTGGAGAAGGCCCGCCTGCACGAGATCGTGGGCGACCGCAGGCTCCCCAGGGTGGCACGGGACATCGGGGCGGAAAGCTGGGCGCAGTTCTTCCTGAAGTACGTCCTGGCCCACCCGGCGGTGACCGTGGTGAACGTGGCGACCACCAACCCCCGGCACCTGGCGGACAACTGGGCCGCCATGCGCGGCCCGCTGCCCGACCGCGGGCAGCGCCGGGAGATGATCAAGGCGGTCGAGGACATCCCGGGATTCCGCGACCTGCAGACGCGACCGTGGTACCCGGGCAAGAGGTTCGACGGGCAGGTCAAGCTGGGCTGATCGCCGACTTGCGCAGTGTCGACTCGAAGTCACCGTCCTCGTGGGCCTGCACGAGAAGGTCCACGAGGACGCGGCGGTCAACGGTGTGGGCGTCCGAGCCCGGAGGCCGCCCAGTCGCTGCCGTCGGCGGATGTCGAGTCCGGTGACGGCTGCTTGATCGGTGACGGCTGGTGGCAGCGGTACGGCATTGGTGGGGCCGGCGGGTGTTGTAGCAGCGCTCGTACTCGCGCAGCGCGTGGAGCAGGTGCTGTTGGTTCCAGATCAGCGTTCGGTCAAGCAGTTCCCGTCGGCGGCTCTGGATCCAGCGCTCCGTGATCGCGTTCATCCGCGGGATCCGGACTCCGCTGAGAACGACCCGGATGCCCGCGTCGGCGAGGACGGCGTCGAACAGTGCCGGGAACTTGCCGTCCCGGTCGCGGATCGGGAACCGCACGGCCTGGTGAACCTGGAGATCCTCGGACACCTGCGCTGGGCGGCGATCGAGCCGGCGACCATCTACGAGGACACGGTCGACGCGCTCGCCGACCACATCGTCGCCGTCACGAGCCTGAGGCCCGGCGGCGCCGTGGGGGAGCGGTGGACCAACGCCGTTCCAGGTGGGGGTCCAGGGTGAGTAGTCCCTCCGTGCGCCGGTCGCGTCCCATGCGCCGGCAGGATCTCGACCTCTGCTACGGCGCGGAAACCTGCTCCCCTGGTGTCGGCGTTCGCCGGCAACCGCGGCGCGATCTACCGCCTGCGATCAGGGCGGTGAATCCGGGAGGTCGAGCGTGCGGGTACCCGTGAACGCCTCGCGCAGGGCTCGGTCGCGGACGTCGAGGATGACGGTGAAGTCGTGGGTCATGATGTAGGGCTCGTTGTCGTGGATTCCGCGCACGACGAGATCGCCGACTTCGGCGGGCAGCATGTCGGCGTGCGCGGACTGCCCGCTCAGGTCCGTCGGTGGCGTGTCGGTGTCGGGGAGCCCTCGTAGCGATCGCGAGGTTCGCCACAGGCGGCTGCGAACCGGGCCGGGGCACAGCACGCTGACCCCGACACCGGCCTGTGCGAACTCGTCGCGCAACGCTTCGCTGAGCGCGATCACCGCAGCCTTGGTCGCTGAGTACGGTGCCAGTCGGGCGGTGCCGAGCAAGCCGCCGATCGATGCCGTGTTGACGATGTGGGCGTCACCGGCGCCGGTCAGGTCGGCGTAGAAGGTGCTGATCCCGTTGTAGACGCCGGTCAGGTTGACCGCGACCATGCGGTCCCACATGGTCGCGTCGACCTCGTCGAAGCCGAGGCCGAGGCTGCTCACCCCGGCGTTGTTGACCAGCACGCTGACCGGACCCCACGTGCTGTGTACCGTTTCCGCGGCTGCGGCCCAGCCGGCTCGGTCGGTGACGTCGAGAGCAATAGCCAGCACGTCCGCTCCGCTGTCGCGCAGGGAGGCGACGGTGCCGGCGAGCTCCTCCTCGTCCCGGTCGGCCAGCGCGACCCGGGCGCCTTCGGCGACAAGGGCCTGCGCGATGCCGAGGCCGATGCCGCCCGCCGCCCCGGTGACGAGTGCGGCCACACCCGAAAGATTCCTCATGCCACGTCCCCTGGTCGGCGCGGGAGCCGGCTGAACTGCCGGCTGATCCAGTCGTTGCCTGCCTGAGCCGCCTGGACGCTCACCTGCGCGGAGTAGATCATCCCGAAGCCGTGGAACCCGCCGGCCCAGACGTGCAGCTCGCAGTTGATGCCGGCCTCCCACAGCTTGCTCGCGAAGGCGACCACCTCGTCCCGGAACACCTCGGCGTCACCGACGTCCAGGTAGGTCGGGGGCAGCCCGCTGAGGTCGGTGGCGCGCGCCGGGGCGGCGTAGACGGACACGTCGTCGGTGCCGTAGCGCTCGCCGAGGAGCGACTGCCAGCCGAACCGGTTGCTGTCGCGCGCCCATGGGACACCGTCGACGATCTGCCGCGTGGAGACGGTCTGGTCACGGTCGTCGAGCATCGGGCAGCTGAGGAACTGCCACGCGATCCCGGGCCCCCCTCGGTCGCGGGCGAGCAGCGTCACGCCGGCCGCGAGACCGCCACCGGCGCTGCCGCCCATCACCAGCACACGGTCGGGGTCGAACCCGAACTCGGCCGCGTTCCGCGTGAACCACTCCAGGCCCGCGTAGCAGTCCTCCACCGGTGTCGGGTCGGGGTTCTCCGGCGCGAGCCGGTACTCGACGGTCGCGGCGACCACGTCGAACTCCTCGATCCAGGGAACGAACCACTGGGCGCCGCGGAACCGGTTCCCGGTGATCATGCCGCCGCCGTGGATGTGGTACACACCGGGCACGGCGGCGTCGCTGTGCCCCTCTCGGCGGAACACGGTCACGATGATCTCGGCGCCGTCGTAGCTCGTGACGGTGTGCTCGGTGACCTCGATCGGACGGTCGCCGACGACCGCCTCGAGCGGCGTGACCGCCTGGCGCACCGCGGGCAGGGTCTCGAGCGTGCGTGGCGTGACCTGGTCCGGGATCAGCGCCAGCCCGGCGGCGAGCTCGGGGTCCAGCGGCGGGCGGGGAAGTGCGCACATTCGGGCCACCCTTCTAGAGGATCGCGATGGGGTTGGTCGCGCTGGAGGTCACGCCCTTGAGCCGCCAGGGCAGCATGGCGAAGAAGAACTCGTACCGGTCGCCGGCTCGCAGCGCCTCGACGAACTCGCGCAGCTCGAGGTTGTCGATGAGCCACAGGCCCAACGCCACCAGGCCCACCGTGTGGATCGGCCGCAGGAACGACAGGTCGGGGTAGCCCGACGGCTGCACGTCCTGGATCGCGTCGCTGCCGAGGGCCGCGATGTCGCGCTCCCGGATCCACGGCAGGCACGACGCGTGCAGGCCGGCCTGCTTGGCGAGGCCGTTCAGCACCTCCACCCCGTGCTCGAGGGTGCGGGCGACGTGCCCGGTGTGCACCAGCAGAACGTCGCCAGAGCCGACGGTGACGCCCTGCCGGCGCTCGGCCTCCTCCAGCTCGGCCACGGTGATCGGGTGCCCCGGCTCCAGCCACGGGACGCCGTGCAGAGCGGGGATGTCGAGCAGCACGCCCCGGCTGACGATGCCCTTGCCGGCGTCGCTGACGGAGAGCTTCCGCGAGCCCCGGATCGAGGTGACCTCGTCGTCGACGACGTACCCGTTGTACATCCTGCCGTCCCACGAGTAGTGGGCGAGGCCGTCCAGGTGGGTGTTGGAGCCGTGGGCGGCGATCCCGACGTAGTCGGTGACCGAGTCGAACCGGCTGCCGTCCTTGCCGACATGGTGGGAGACCTCGCCGATCTGCATGAAGCGCTGGACGACCGCGATCCCGGTGTGGAGGGGGTCCGGGTGCTCGGGGTCGATGTCGCGGGACAGGGAGACGGCGGTTCCCTCCCGGATCAGCGCCGCGGACTCGCGCCGCTTCGCCGGCGTGATGAGGTTGAGGGTCCCGAGGCGGTCGTCGTCGCCCCACCGGCCCCAGTTGCCGAGGCTGTCGAAGTAGCCGGCGACGGTGTCGGCGTCGGTGGCGGGCACGTCGAAGTCGGTCACGGTTGTCCCCTAACGGTTGAGCCTGCCGCGCTGGTCGGCGGTGAGCGGCGATCCGGCCGGCATGTGCGGGCCGATCGCGAAGAAGGCGCGGGCGCCCCTCGCGTAGTCGGCTTCGACGTCGGCGTAGTCGTTCAGGCCCACCGGGAGGCCGAACTCCCGCCCGGCGGCGAGGACGGCGTCGATGCCCTCGACCGTCCTGGGCATCGCCGCGCCGTAGGGCGGCTCGCCGTTCGACAGGGCGAGGTCGCCGCCGCCGGCCCAGAGGATGGCCTTGACGCCGGCGTCGCGCAGCGCCGACGCGATCTCGCGGACGTTCTCGACTCCCCGGTAGCTCTCGATGATGAAGATCAGCAGGAGTTCGCCGTCGGGGTCCAGCCCCCACACGTCGGACCGCTCGACGTAGGCGAGCTGGTCCAGGCCCCAGTAACGCGCCGGCACGGCGGGGCTGAAACCACGCCTGCCCTCCGGCTCGTAGTCGGGCGCGCCGGGCCGCTGCGGGTACCGCGACGCGGCGACGGCGGCCAGCGCCTCCTGCGCGGTCTCGATGTGCGGGAACATCAGGCCCGCGACACCGGCGTCGAGCACCTGCTTGACGACCCACGAGTTCATCTCCCGTCCGGCACACGGCAGACGCGCGATGACCGGCTTGATCGCCGCGCGACCCGCGCCGGCCAGGACCGCGGGGTCGAGGAGGTCCTGGAGGAACCGCCGGAGCCGCCCCACGTCGTAGGGCTGGTGCTCGAGGTCGTAGAGCAGGAAGTCATAGCCGGGGTTCGCCTGAGCGGTCGCGGCGGTCTGGTGATCGGCGTCGACGCCGTAGTAGTTGACCCAGACACCGAACACGGGTCTGTCCGCTTCGAGCAGATCGATCAGCGGGTTGACCAGGGCCTGCCCATGTCGTGCCGTCATGGCGGAAATGATCAGTCGGCGGCGGCCGGTGGCGTAACCGACGCATGTGCGCGGAACACGGCCGGGACACCGACATCCGTCGGATGGGTGACCCCGGCTAGCTCCCGATGACACGCTGGCACATCCTGGCGATGATGTACCGCATCCGGCCGGGCACGGACCGCGGGTCCCAGCCCAGCTGTTCTGTGATCGCGTCGTGCCGGGCGTGCACGGTCGAGTGGTGCAGCCCCAGCGCCGCGGCGGCGGCCCGCACGCTGTCGTGTTCAGCCAGCGCGTCGGCGATCAGGCGGCTCTGCGCGTCGAGGGCGCGGACCGCGGCGAGGTCGGCGTCGGCGTGGCCGGACTCGACCGCGTCGAGCACGATCGGCAGGAGGCTGCCGAGATCGGCGGCGTCGATCCGGGGGATGCGGTCGTCGGTCAGCCGCAACGCCGCCACCGCGGCCGGCAGGCTCGCCGGGAGTCGGTCGGCGCGGGTTCGGGCCCCGACTCCGGCGCGGCGGACCCGGAGCGTGCCGCCGGTGTCGATCACGACCCGGACCAGCCCACGTGCCGTCGGGTACACCGTCGACGCCACGTCGAGGACCACCACGTCGACCGGAGCCACCACGAGCCGCACCCGCGCCGACGGCACGATCCGCAGCCGATCCAGCGCCGCGACCCGATCCGGCACCGGATGGTCGGCGTCGATCGCCACGGCGACGGAGTTCTCCGGCGTCATGAGACGGCGAGAGGCCAGCACGTCCAGGGCGAGGCCGACCCGTTCCAGGATCAGCTCGTCGTTGGCGTTGGGCTCACCGGTACGTTCGAGCCACACCCGGCCGCCCGTGCTCCGTCGTTCCGGCCACTCACCATGAGCACCCGCAGGCGGTGCGGCGCCGGTCGCGACCATCCGCGTGACCCGGCCGGCCACCTCGACGCCGGCGATGGTTCCGGACAGCAACGCCGCACCCCGCAACAACGACGGGACCCCGACGCCACCGGCGATCAGCTCGTCGAAGTAGGTGATGACTTTGAGTGACTCGCTCACATGGGGATCGAGAGCCGTCAGACGGCCGACCAGTTCCCGCATGCGTCACCTCCTCAGCCCACGGCACCACGACAACGGACACGACAACGCAACGAGCCGATGACGTGGCCGCACGACCCGCCGCGATCCGTGTTGCGGACCCAGCACAGCCAACCCTCCGATCAGAGCACGATGAGCGGTTGGACGAGTTGCCCCGTGGTGCCGTGGATGTTCGGCGGAGAGGCGATGAACAGGAAGTCGTCGCGTCCCCGCGCCGCGCAGGTCTCGCCGACGGCCTGCAGATCCATGTCGTGGATGAGCGGGATGCCGTAGAAGGTCTCCGCGAGCGTGTGGATGGGCGCCCACGCGATCTCCGGCGTCGCGGAGGGGAAGCGGTCGCTCGGCGAGTCGGAGGCGAGCACTGCGGCGTCCTTGCTCGCGATCAGCTCGACGCACTCGTAGTGGAACCCGGCGGAGGGGTCGACGCTCTCCAGGTTCCTGCGCGGGCCGAGCCGCACGACGAACGCGTCGCCGGGCTGGAGGCGCTCGGCGGCGTCGGCGATGTCCTCGACGTACACGCAGTCGTCGTCGGCGAGCGCGTCGACGCCCCTCCGGCGCGCGACGTCGACGAACACGCCGCGCGTGACGATCCCGACCTCGTTCATCATGCTGAGCTTCCTGGTGCCGGTCTCGTCGAAGACCTCGTCGATCGAGTAGCCGTTGAACCCGTAGCCCTTGAAGAAGATGTGGCCGAGGCCGTCGATGTGGGTGGGCCCGTGATGCGGGTCGAAGGACTTGATGTGGTCGCCCATCCCGCCGAGGTCGAAGCCCTCCGGCTGCGGGTACTTCTCGAGCGTGCTGAGGCCGACGACGGGTCGGGCGCAGGTGAAGACCTCGCCGGTTCGCACGGCGCGGATGCCGCGGAGCGTGGACTCGGGGGTGAGCAGGTTGAGGGTGCCGCGGTCGTTCGGCCAGCGGCCCCAGTTCCCGGTGTGCCCGGGCCAGTCCTTGAGGTCGTCGGGCACGGATGCGGGGTCGTTGTAGGTGTACGTCATCGTACGTTCCTCTCGATGGTGCGTGCGGGGACGTGAGCGAGGTCAGTCCAGGAGCCCGTAGGCGGAGGCGAGACGGCGCACCTCGTCGATGCCGAGGAAGGAGTCGTAGCCGATGACCCCCTGGATGCCGCCGAGTTCCTCGCTGGCGCGGAGGGTCGCCCGGGTCTCCGCCAGCTCGGCGAACGCCCTCCGGATGCCCTGAGTCGCGGCGATGTGCGCGAGCCCGTAGTAGACGACCGCGGACGCGCCGAGCGCGCCGAGGTCGGCGGCCGTCAGACCGGGGAGATCCGTGATGAGGACCGGCGCGTCGGAGCTGTCCCGGAGCCTCTTCCACGCGGGCTCGTCGAGGTTGCCCGCGATGAAGAGGGCGTCCGCCCCGGCGGCCTGGTAGGCCAGGAGACGGTCGACGGCTGCCTCGGGTCCTTCGACGTGCGCGGCATCGGTGCGGGCGATGATGAGGAAGTCGCTGGACTCTCGCGCGTCGACGGCCGCCTTGACCTTGTCGGTCGCGGCCTCCACCGCCAGCAGACGCGGCGTCTGCGTGATGTGCTTGCCGAACTCGTGGTCCTCGAGGTGGGTGGCCGCGGCGCCGGACCGCTCCAGCAGGCGCACGGCGCGCGCGACGTGGACGGGGTTGCCCCAGCCACCCTCCCCGTCTACGACGATCGGCACGTCGACGATGTCGCAGAGCCGCCGCACCTGGTCGGCCATGTCCTCCGCGCTGATGTAGCCCACGTCGGGGAGACCGTACTTCGTTGCGCCGGTGCCGTAGCTGCCGATGTAGGCGGCCTCGAAGCCGAACTCCTTGACCAGGAGGGCGCTGATCCCGTCGTACATCGACGGGATCACGAGGGTCTCGCCCCGGCTGAGCAGCTCGGGAAGACCGCTGGGCTTGTCGTTCACGTTCGTCATGGCTCTCACCGGTTCTCAGGCGGTCCACCGGGCGCGCAGGCCCTGGCGGTCGACGCGTTCGCCGGCGAGGTGGACGTCGACGATCCGGCGCGTGTGGACGATGTCGTCCAGGGGGTTCGCCGCGAGGACGACGAAGTCCGCCTTCTTGCCGGCGGCGAGCGTGCCCTGCAGGCGCTCGATGCCGAGCACCCGGGCGGCCTGGGCGGTCCCCGCGTCGATGGCCTGCGCGGGCGTCATCCCGGCGTCCACCATCGACGCGAGCTCGAAGTGCTCGGCGAATCCGGGGAACTGGCTCGACAGCCCGGTGTCGGCCGAGAGGACGAGCCGCACGCCGGCCGCCACGAGCTCCTTCACCTCGTCCCGCAGGGTCCGGTAGACGCCGGTCATGTACCGCACGACCTGCTCCGGAGCGGCCTTGAGCTGCTCGCGGAGGACGTCGCGCTCGGTCTCGGTGACCGTCTCGGCCAGGAAGGGGTCGTCCAGCAGCGCCGCGCCCAGGGTGATCCCGCGCTGGATGCCGAGGGAGGTGAACATGAAGACGTCGCGCTCGAGCAGGAGGTCGATGAGCTCCCGGTCCGGGCCGGGCTCGCGCACGAGGTGCGCGGTGCCGTCGACGCCCGTCCGGATCACGCCCTTGGCGTCGTCGAGGTCGTGGATGTGCGCGATGACCCGCAATCCCTCACGGTGCGCTTGGTCGATGATGGCGCGGTACACGGGCGGCTCCATCTTCGCTTTCGTCCCGTTGCGGCTGTCGAGCCAGAACTTGACGACGTCGACGCGCTTGGCCGCCAGCGCCCGCACCTCCCGACGGGCGGCCTCCGGGTCGGTGACCTCGCGGAGCACGTCCGCGGCGAAGTGAGCGCCGCCGTTCGTACTGCCCGGGGTGGGTGCCACGAGCCCCGTGCCCGCCGTGTAGAGCGTCGCGAGCCCCGTCTCGCGAAGCTCTCCCGACCGCTGCTCCTCGCGGAGGGCCAGCTCGGTGTCGTCCCGGTCGGTGCCGAGCGACTGGACGACGCCGACGCCGTGGTAGGCGAAGCGTCGCAGGTGATCGAGGATGTTCTCGCGCGAGTAGTGCGCAGCGTCCTCGAAGCCGTCGCGCATGTAGCCGATGTGGACGTGGGGGTTGATGATCGCCGGCATCACGAACCGGCCGCCGAGGTCCACGACCTCGCCTCCGCTGTCCGCCGTTCCCGCCGGACCGACGGCGACGATCCTGCCCTCGTCCACGACGAGGTCCGCGGAAGGGATCACCGGTCCCCCCTCGGCGCCGGTGATCACGGTCGCGCCTCGGTAGACGACGGCCTGGTGCTGAGTCATCGTTGACACCTTTCGTTCCAGATAGCGACTCTATTCGCAACAATCTGGCCGGTCCACGTCCGGAAAGGCGACGCAATGTTGCTGTGAGGGTCATAATGTCGCCCGTGGACATCCGAAGCCTGCGATACTTCCTCGCCGTCGCCGACACGCTGAACTTCACGCGCGCGGCCAAGCAGCTGCACATCAACCCGTCTCCTCTGAGCCGAGCGATCCAGCAGCTCGAGGCTGAGATCGGCGGATCCCTCTTCACCCGCGACACGCGGAAGGTGGAGCTGACGGTGCTCGGGATGGCGCTCATCCCCCGAGCCGAGCGCGCGGTCGCGGAGGTCGACTCACTCACGCACGACATGCAGCGGCGTGCGCGGGGACGAGCCGACATCAGCCTCGGCTTCCGCTCCGTGCCGCACGATGTGCTCCGCTCGGTCACAGAGGCCACGAGCGCCGCCGGGACGGATCTCATCGAGGTCCAGCTGCGGCCGCTCCTTCCGCGGACGCAGATCCGCGCCGTGCTCGCGGGCGACCTGGACCTGGCGATCGTCCAGGAGCCGATCGAGCACAGGAGCCTGTCGTCGCTGCCGATCCTCGTCGAGACGCAGGGACTCGCCCTGCCGGAAGGCGCTCTGCCGCCGGATGCCGTCGCGACGATCGACACCCTCGCCGACTTCACGATCCTCGTCCCCGCGGGGACGGACGTCATCACGACCGCCGCGTTCGAGCGCATCGGCGTGGCCGCTCACGACATCCTCGTGGCGGAGTTCGACATCGTCGGCGGCTTCGCGGCGCTCATCGCGAGTGGCGGGTACTGCTGCCTCGTGCCGATGCATCCGAGCGCGCCCTGGCATCAGTACGTCATGGCGCCGGGGGTCGCGGTCCGGCCCTTCAGCCCGACGCTCGCGCCGGTGACCTCCGTCGCATGGCGGTCGTCCCGCGACAACGAAGGCGACCTCGGCCCGGTGCTCGACCGGCTCCGAGCGGCGTTCCCCCAGCCCCTGCGGCGGTGACAGCGTCGCAGGGAGGATCGGTTGGGCGGCGGGCTTCCCGCCGTGCACCATGATCAGCGTCCCGACGAACGAGCACGGGCCCTCGTAGCCGTGCCGCTGCCAGGCGTGGTTGGTGTTGCGCTGCACCACGACGTCGCCCGCGCGGAGGAACACCTCCCCGTCCTCGAGGTGGAGCCAGTGCTCCCCTTCCGTGACGACGTCGTAGTCGATCGTGCGGTGCCGGTGGAACCCGTACCGCCAGCCCTCTCCCGCCTCCTCGTTGGAGCGGTGGCATGAACTCGGGTCCGCGTCAGTTCATGTACTGGCCGCCGGCGACGTCGATGGTCTGGCCGCACATGTAGTCGGCGGCCTCGGTGCTGAGATAGCCCACCATGTTGGCGACCTCCTCGGGGAGGGAGGCACGCCCCACCTGCACGTACTGGCGGATGGACTCGTACATCGACTCGCGTCCGATCCGCATCTGCTCGTCGGGCGGGTTCAGGACGAGCTTCTCGAGCGGCTCGCTCACCATGATCCCGGGCGCGACGCCGAGCACTGAGATCCCGCGGGACACGAACTCGTGCGCCAGGTTGCGGGTGAAGCCGATCACGCCGGACTTCGCAGAGTTGTAGACGGTCAGGCCCCGGTGCTGGATGCGCCCGCCGACCGACGAAATGTTGATGATGCGGCCGTGCCCGACCGGCAGCATGTGCTCGAGCGCCGCGTGCGCGCCGTACATCAGCATCGTGAGCGAGCCGTGGACCGTGTAGTCGAGCTGATCCTTCGTGTAGGTGTCGAACGCACCCGAGACCAGCATGACCGGGTTGTTGACCATGATGTCGAGGCCGCCGAGCGCGTCGCGGGCTTCCGCGACCACCCCGTGGACCTCGTCCCAGTCCGACACGTCGGCGCGGAAGGGGATGGCGGTGCCGCCCCACCGCTCGCGGACGATCCGAGCGTTCTCCTTCGCGCCCTCCTCGTTGACGTCGACCAGCGCGACGTCGGCGCCGAGACCGGCCAGGCGGTTGGCGATCGCCTGTCCCAGCCCGGCGCCGCCGGAACCGGTGACGATCGCCTTCTTGCCCGAGAGGTCCATCAGTTCGGTGACGCGCTTCTCGATGATGTGCCTCGGCATGCGGTTGAACCCCAGCACCTCGGACCAGTCCGGCTCGCTCTCAACCATGGAAGTTCCTCTCGTCGCGTCATTGCTTCGCGTGGCGCCCTTGCTCGTTTGTGACCGTAGACGCAACGGTGGTTGCGATCCACGTCCCATTAGGTGGTTCAGTGATGCTCTATCCGCAATGGACGCCGGAGGATCCGGCCGCTTTGACGGTGACGGCCATGCACAGTTGCCGACTTCGCACGACAGTCCAACGCCCCGCCGATGCCTGATGAGTCTCTTGTGGGGCGGAGTTCATGATCACGGCCTGGGCTGCATCTCGAGGCCGACCGCGCGGGGCACTGGGCATTACTTTTCGGAGGATGTTTTCGGGATGTTTGAGGTTCAAGTCATGAGAACGTATGTGTACCAGGTGTTGAAGTCGTCGTGGGGGATTAAAATTCTTCTAACGGCCGAAGTTGAAGAACGTGAAGGGAGTGAATCGGAGAAGGTGGTCGCCGATCAGTCGGTCTGGCTGGCCTTCCAAAGGCACTGCTGCGACTTTGCCTGAAAGATTGCGGAAGGGTTGGCTGAAGCGGTGCCAGATATCATTCGGCAGGTTCTGCGCTGTAGCTCGGGTTAGGAGGCCGCAGTAGTTGTCGGTGCGGCGTTCGTGGCGGACGGTCAGGCGGCGGTAGCCGGTCAGACACGAGATGGCGCGTTTCGACGACGCTCGGCCGAGCCACTGCGGATCAGTGAGGACTTTCGCGGCATCAGTCGTTCGTTCATGCCGATGAGCGGTGGTTCCAGGCAGGCGGCCGGTCGGTGGCTGCGGCGCGTGAGCGTTCATGACGATCTCGCGGTTCTCAGGCTTGAGCGGATCGTCCTGGTCGTGGGGTGGTCGGGTCCGAGCGCCCGCTCGCTGGCGACGAGCGTGGACTCGAGCAGCGGGATCGCCCGATCCAGGTCGCCCATCGCCCAGTAGGCGTGGGCCAGGTTGTGCCGCGAGGTCAGCGTGTCGGGGTGGTCGGCTCCCCGCACCCGTTCGCTGTCGGCGACGGCAGCCTCGTACAGCCGGGTCGCCCGGACCAGGTCGCCGACCGACATGTAGGCGTAGGCCAGGTTGTGCCGCGACGTCAACGTGTCGTTGTGGTCCCTTCCCAGCACTCGCTCCAGGTCGGCGACGGCAGCCTCGTACAACGGGATCGCCCGACCCAGGTCACCCGCCGACTCGTAGGCGTCGGCGAGGTGGGTCCGCGAGGTGAGCGTGTGGTCCCTTCCCAACACCCGCTCGCGGTCGGCAAGGGTCGCCTCGTACAGCCGGATCGCCCGACCCAGGTCACCGACCGACTCGCAGGCGTGTGCCAGGTGGTTGCGCCATATCGATGTGTTCGGGTGGTCACGGCCGAGTACCCGCTCCGCGTCCGCGACGGCGACCTCGTACAGCGCCAGCGCCCGACCGGGATCGCCCGCCGACTCGTAGGCGTTGCCAAGGTTGCCCCGCGAAATCAGCGTGTCCGGGTGGGCGGGGCCCAAGACCCGTTCGCGGTCGGCAAGGGTCGCCTCGAACAGCCGGATCGCCCGACCCAGGTCACCGACCGACTGGTAGGCGAAAGCCAGGTTGTTCTTGGAAGTCAACGTCTCCGGGTGATCGGGGCCGCGTACCCGCTCCGAGTCCGCGACGGTGACCTCGTACAGCGCCAGCGCCCGACCGGGATCGCCCGCCGACAGGTAGGAGTGGGCCAGGTTGCCTCGTGAGGACACCGTGTCCGGGTGGTCGGTGCCCAGCACCCGCTCCTGGCGAGCCAGGTTCGATTCGCGCAGCGGGAGGGCTCGGCTCAGCTCACCCGCCGTCCAGAAGGCGTCGGCCAGGTAGCTCCGCGACTTCAGCGTGGCCGGGTGGTCAGGGCCGAACACCCGCTCTTCGTCGGCGACGACCGCCTCCAACAGCGGGATCGCTCGGCTCGGGTCGCCGGCCGCCAGGTGGGCGTGGGCCAGGCTGTGCCGCGAAGCCAGCGTCATCGAGTGGTCGGGGCCGTTGAGGCGTTGGCAACTGTCGGCGGCGCGGGTGTGGTACGCGATGGCGGTGCCGACGTCGCCCTGCCCCGTCAAATAGCGGCCCAGCTCGTTGAGGAGCCGACCGGTCTGCGTGGTGTCGGTGTCCGGGGAGGCGTGGCCGAGCAGGGCCCGTGCGTGGGGCAGGACCATCCGGTAGGCGGGCCAGTCGACGGGATCGCGCGGGTTGTGCCCGGAGAGCGCTGTCGTCAGGGTGGTGGTGGCGTTGTCCCGGGCGGTGGCGATGTCCGCGGGTTGCCGGTGGCGGTCGGCCGGGTCGGGGGTGCGGGTGACCGCCTGTACCAGGCGGTGCACCGCCACGGCGTCGGCCGTGAGGCCGATCATGTTGTAGGCGGCCAGGCGTCCCAACGCCTCGGACAGCTCCGGTTCCCCGAGCGCACCGCCACCACCGAGCATGGCGCGGGGGATGCCGTCGGGTGCGTACCAGGCCAGTTCCCGCAGCACTCGGCCCGCCGCCGGGGTGTCGGCCAAGCGGTCGAGGGTGACGTGCCAGACCCGGGCCATCGTCCGTTGCGCGTCACCGCCCTCCGCCGTCGCGGTGAACATCCGCGCCGGGAAACGCGCCAACAGGTCGAGGTAGGCGGCCGGGGTGATGCGGTTCTGGGCGATGTAGGCGCCCGCCTGCTCCACCGCCAACGGCAACCACCCCAACTCCGCGCACAACCGGTCCCCACCATCCAGGTCGGCCTCCGGCCACTCCGACCGCACGAGCCGGGCCAGCAACTCCGCCGCCTCGCGCTCCGACAACACGTCCAGCAGGACCTTCTCCACCGCCCGCCACCCGGAGCGCCGACGACTGGTGATCACCACCGTGCCCGTGCGCACCCGCTCCAGCACGCCCTCCACGTCCTCGGGGGTGATCACGTTGTCCAAGACCAGCAACCACCCGTCGTGGCTCGCCAGCCAGCGCAGACCCAACTCCACCCGCTGCTCCGACGGCAGCACCGCCGCCTCCGGCGCCACCGCGTCCGCCAGCTCCGCCAACCCCGCCACGACCGCCGAAGGCGAATCCGCGGTCATCCACCACGTCAAGGAAAACCGACCGGCGTGCTGTTCGGCGAACCGGGCGGCCAGCGTGCTCTTGCCGACCCCGCCCAGACCGTGCACCGCCACCACCACCGCGCGAGCACCAGTCCGGACCACCGCCGATTCCAGCCGTGCCAGCTCTTCGACCCGGCCCACGAACACACCGGGCTCCACCGGAACCCGGCCCACGCCCGGCGCCACCGCACGCGACTCCATCACCGGCACACCCGGACCACCGACCACCAGGTCACCCTGCACAACACCCACGGCGGTCCCGCCGTGACCGCCCACGCCACCGGTGATCGACACCGACCCGGACGTCGGGGCACGGCCACCGCGCGCCGCCGACGTGGCGTCCGGCGACGTCTCACCGATCCGGCCGAGATTCACCCCCACTGTCGGGCCGGAACCGGAACCACCCGACACGCCGCCATTGACGATCACACCCCGGCCCGAGACCGCCTGCGAACCACCCGTCCCGGGCGCGGAGGGAACCTCCGCGACGGCGGCACGCCCCGGTCGCACCGCGATCGCCAGCGTCGCCACCCCGACCACCAGGCCGCCGATACCCGCGACCCAGCTCAACCCCTCCACGAGCGGCCGGGCCCCATGCCCCTCGTCACTCAGCCACCCGACCAACCCGAACCGCACCACCACCCACACCACAACACCGCCCGCGGCCGCACCACCGGCAGCCGCCAACCACCGACCACGCCGATGCCCTGCCACACGAACCTCCTCCCCGCACAGCACAACCATCCCGCACCCACAGCTCCGCACCAACCACCGATCGCCGCACGACGCGACATTCCACGGCACCGGGAACGCTTCCGATGTCGAGCAGGCGGCAGGAGGTCGTGGTGGCGGTGTCGCGTGCGGCAGTCGGTGGGGGTCGTCGGGGTCGGGGGTGCGGGTGACGGCGCGGATCAGGCGGTGCACGCCGATCGTGTTCGCGTCGAGGGTGATCATGTAGGTTTCCACTTCCCGCCAGCCGCCGCTCTGGCGCGAGGTGATCACGATCGTGCCGGTGCGCACCCGCCGTGTTCAGGTCCCCCCTGCACCAGGATGCCGCCCTGCATGACGCCGATCACGGACCCCGTGCCACCGTCAATGCCACGACGGCCACCACCAGGCCCGCGATACCGGCCAACCAGCTCAACGCCTCCACAACCGGACGCGCCGCATGCTTCTCGTCGGTCGGGAAGGCCGGCACACCGAACCGCAGCACCGCCCACACCCCACCACCACCGAACCGCGCGGCACCCGTCACCCACTCGGAACCGCTGCGCGGTGGTGGACATGGGTCGGGCCCGCCGGTGGATGACCGACGGGCCCGGGTGGTTCGGTGGGGTCAGCTGTGTGAGCGGTGGCCGCGCTTGGTGACGACGTGGTAGATGCCGAGCACGATCAGCGAGCCCAGGATGGCCAGCAGCCAGGTGCTCAGGTCGAAGAAGCTGCCGATGTCGGAGCCGAAGACGGCGCGGCCGATGAAGCCGCCGATGTGATCGGTACAGGCACCGGGTTGCCCAACTCGCGCCGATTTCACACCCCTGTGGGGTGCGAGCAGTCGGTCACGCCGTCTGACGAGTGGTTGGGCGGCAGAGGGTTCGTACTCGTTGATCAGGTCGCCGATGTGGTCGGGCCGGGGAAGCCACTTCGCCGGGCTGCCTGGACACGACACCCCGGCCGGGTGCCCGGACCCTTGACGGCGGCTTCGGCACGGAGCATCGCCGCAGGTGGGGGCGGGGCGCGTGCGCGTTTGAGACCGGTCTCAAGACGTGCGCGATAGCCTGCCGTTGCCTGAAAGGAGCCTGCGTGACGAACAGGAATCCCCGGCCCCACCCGTTGCCGGCGGGCACGCCCAGCCTGGCGCGTGGGGTGCCGGACATGCCGACGGGCACCATCTTCGCGCTGGCGGCGGACGGTGGGTTCGTCGTGCCGCCCCAGGAGCAGGAGTTCGTCCTTCGCTTCGGGCGGAGCAGGGACGACGTGCACGTGCCCATCGGCGTCACCGATCCCTACGTCAGCCGGTCGCACGGGGCGGTGGTCGGTGACGGCCGGGAGTGGTGGATCTCCAACAACAAGGGGAGCCTGCCGCTCCAGCTCCCCGGCGACCTCCTGCTGCTCGCCGGCCAGGAGGTGGCCCTCGCGCCCGGCTACACCCCGCTGTTCATCTGTTCCTCGAAGCACCGGGCACACCTGCTGGAGTTGCACGTCGTCGGCGCCGGGACGGCAGGCTCCGAAGGCGGGGAGCACGAGCGGACGAAGCCCCCTGACGCCTACGACTTGAGCCCGGAGGAACGGCTGGTGCTCACCGCGCTGGCCCAGCGGTACCTGCGGCAGGACCGCTACGCCCAGCCGGTGTCGTGGAAACAGGTGGCCGCGGACCTCAACCAGGTGGACGGCGGCAGGCGGTGGACGCAGAACAAGGCGGCGCACACCGTCAACGCCGTGCGCCGGCGGCTCGCCGCGGGCCCGGATCCGGTCCCCGGCCTCCGGCGCGAGGACGGCGTCGGCGAGCCGGTGGGCAACGCGTTGAACCACAACCTGATCCAGGCGCTGCTGCGGACCGGCACGCTGGTGCCGTCCGACCTGAACGTGCTCGGCGACGCGGATGCGTGAGCCGGCGCCGATGTGGCGGAAAGGCCAGGTGGTCGACGACCGCTATGAGGTGACTGCCGTGCACGGACAGGGCGGGATGGGTGTGGTGTACCGGGTCCGGCACCTGGGGTGGAACATCGATCTCGCGGTGAAGTGCCCCCGGCCCGAGCTGTTCGACAGTGCGGCGAGCAGGCAGCGGTTCGTCGAGGAGGCGGAGACCTGGGTGTCGCTCGGGCTGCACCCGCAGGTGTGCCACTGCTACTACGTGCGCGTGCTCGGAGGTGTGCCGCGGGTGTTCGCGGAGTACGTCCCCGGCGGCAGCCTGTACGACTGGATCGCGGACCGGCGGCTGTACGAGGGCGACGCGCCCGAGGTGCTGGGTCGGATCCTGGACATCGCGATCCAGACCGCGTGGGGCATTGACCACGCGCACGGCCACGGCCTGGTGCACCGGGACGTCAAGCCCGCCAACGTGCTGCTCGACGACGACGGCACCGCCAAGATCACCGACTTCGGACTGGCCCGGGCCAGGGACCTGGCCCTGACCGGCCCCGCCGCCGCTCCCGGCGCGAGCGTCCCGGTCCCCGGGGGCGGCGGGTTGACCCCGCGGTACGCCTCGCCCGAGCAGGCGGACGGGATGCCGGTGAGCCGGCGCACCGACATCTACAGCTTCGCGGTGTCGGTGCTGGAGATGTGCGTCGGCAGGGCCACCTGGACGTACGGACCCACTGCGGGCATCGCGCTGGCGGGCTACCGCGCGGGCGTCGTGCCCGGCGCGGTAGCCCTCCCGCGGGCTCTCGGCGACCTGCTCGAACGGTGCCTGCGCGAGCACCCCGCCGGTCGGCCCGGCGCCATGGTCGACGTCGCCGCCGAACTGGTCGACACCTACCGGGCCGTCACCGGCCGGCCGTACCCCCGGCGCGCGCCGGTCATGGCCGACCTGCTCGCCGATGAACTCAACAACCGGGCGTTGTCGCTGCTCGACCTCGGCCGTCCGGCAGAGGCCGAGGCGGCGTTCGAGCAGGCCCTGGCGGCCGATCCGCAGCACACCCGGGCCGTCTACAACGCCGGGCTCGCGCAGTGGCGCCGGGGCGAGATCACCGACGACGAGCTGGTCACCGGGATGGAGGCGTTCCGCGCGCACACCGGCGACCACTGGGAGGTGCGGCTCGCGCTGGCCCGGATCCACCTGGAGCGCGGCGACCTCGGCGCCGCCCGCGTGCTCCTCGACGCACTGGCCGGGCGGCAGTCGCGGGAACCCGAGGTGCTCGCGACGACGCGCGTGGTCGAGTCCGGCGAGGTCGCCGACGCCGGCCTCGTGCACGAACGACGGGTGCCCTGGCGCCGGGACGGGTACGTGGTCCCGCTCGCCGTCACCCCCGACGGCGGGTTCGTGCTGACCGCGGAGCGGGACGGCAGGATCCGGCTCTACAACGTCGCGGCCGGGCGGTGCGTCCACACCGTCGGGGCGCGGCACGGCCCGGTGCACGCGGTCGACCTCACCCCGGACGGACGGTTCGCCGCCGCCGTCTACGAGGACGGGACCGTGTGGTTCTGGGACCTGGCCGGACCGCACGGCCGCCGCCTGCACGCCGGCGGCGACTCCGGCGGCCGTGGCGCGGTTCGGCTCGTCCCGGACGGGCGCCGCCTCGTCCACAAGAGCGCGGACGGCGTGCTCCGCGTCCTCGGCACCGATCGCGACCGGCACCTGGCGCTCGACGGGACCGCGGGGGGCGGGCGCGGGGGGGGGGGGGGGGCCGGGGCCCGCGGGGCGGGGGGGGCGGGGGGGGCCCGGCGCGCGCGCCCGCCAGCGCGGGGGGGGGGTGGGGCGGGTGATAA
>NZ_JBHYXZ010000131.1:0-25302 GCF_042752395.1 Actinosynnema sp. NPDC059335
AAGTCCGTCGACGGCGCGGTGCAGGCCCTGGACAAGGGCGAGGTGCACCTGGTCAACCGGATGGGCCCGGCCCAGTTCGACTCCCTGGCCGACAAGCCCGGCATCACCCGCAACAAGGCGCAGGGCCGCCGCTTCAACGAACTGGTGATCAACTCCGGGGCCGCGACCCGCGACGGCACCCCCATCGGCGACGGCCACCCGGCGCTGAAGGACCTCGTGGTGCGCCGCGCGATCGCCCAGGCCATCGACCTGGACGCGATCATCGAACGGGTCAACGGCGGCTACGCCGAGCGCGGCACCGGCCCCATCCCGCCCGTGTTCCCCGACTACCACTTCAAGCCCCGCGAGGAGCGCCGCCACGACCCCGCGGCCGCCAACGCCGACCTCGACCGGGCCGGGTACGCGCGCGGCGCGGACGGCATCCGCGTCTCCCCGCAGGGCAGGCGGATGGAGCTGCGGCTGCTCGGGCACGCCAGCCGCGCCTACGACGAGCAGGCCGGCGAGTTCGTCAAGCGGTCGCTGGCCGACCTGGGCATCGCCGTGGACGTGCAGATCGTGTCGGACAACCAGCTCAACGAGTCCAGCACCGCCGGGACGTTCGACCTGGTGTTCTCCGGCTGGGGCACCAACCCCGACCCGGACTTCATCCTGTCGCTGCACACCTGCGGGCAGCGGCCCAACGCCGACGGCAAGGGCGGCACCACCGACACGTTCTTCTGCGACCCCGAGTACGACGCCCTCTACGCCCAGCAGCGCGCCGAGTTCGACCCGGCCAAGCGGCGCGAGCTGGTGCAGCGCATGCAGCAGCGGTTCTACGACCAGGTCCCGGCCGTGGTCCTGGGCTACGACAACGCGCTGGAGGCCTACCGCAGCGACCGGTTCTCCGGGTTCCCGGTGCAGCCCGACCCCGGCGGCGTGATCATGGCGCAGAACGGGGTGTGGGGCTACTACGGCGCGACCCCGGTCGAGGCCGCGGCGGAGTCGGGCCCGCGGACCGGCGTGGTGCTCGGCGTGGTCGGCGGCGCGCTGGTCGTGCTGGTGGGCGGCGTGTGGCTGCTGCGCCGCCGCGGCGGCCGCGCGGAGGACCGCGAGTGATCCGGCACCTGGCGGGCAAGGTCGGCGGCGCGCTGGTCAGCCTGCTGTTCGTGGTCGCGCTCGGGTTCCTGCTGTTCCGGGTGATCCCCGGCGACCCGGTCGTCGCCATGACCCGGGGCCGCCCGGTGACCGGCGACCAGATCGCCGAGCTGCGCGCGCGGCTGGGCGTGGACAAGCCGTTGGCCGAGCAGTTCGCGGACTACCTGGGCGCGGCGCTGCGCGGCGACTTCGGCACCTCCTACGTCTACAGCCGGCCGGTGCTGGAGCTGATCGGCGAGCGGCTGTGGCCGACCGTGCTGCTGACCGGCACCTCGACCGTGCTGGCCGTGGTGATCGGCCTGTGGCTGGGCATCCGGGGCGCGTGGCGGCGCGGGTCGCGGTCGGACCGGATCTCCACCGGCCTGGCGCTGGCGCAGTGGGCGATGCCGACGTTCTGGCTGGGCATGCTGCTGTCGCTGGCGACCGGCGACCTGTTCCCCAGCGGCGGCATGCGCTACCCGGACACCCCGCCGGACTTCCTGTCGCAGTCGCTGGACGTGGCACACCACATGGTGCTGCCCTGCCTGACCATGATCGCCGTCGTCTACGCCCAGTACCTGCTGGTGATGCGGTCCTCGCTGCTGGAGGAGATGCACGCCGACTACCTGACCACCGCGCGGGCGAAGGGGCTGCGTGACGACCTGGTGCGGCGGCGGCACGCGGTGCCCAACGCGCTGCTGCCGACCGTGACCCTGGTGTTCCTGCACCTGGGGCTGGTGGTGTCGGGCGCGATCACGGTCGAGACCGTGTTCTCCTGGCCGGGACTCGGCCTGCTGACCTACGAGGCGTTGACCGGCCCCGACCTGCCGCTGCTGCAGGGCACGTTCGTGGTGCTGGCGGGAGCGGTGATCACCATGAACGTGCTCGCTGACCTGCTCTACCGCGTCCTGGACCCGCGGGTGCGTGCGGCGTGACGGCCATCGCGTGGCAACGGCGCCGGGCCGCGGCGACGGCGACGTGGCGGGAGTTCGCGGCCCACCGCGGCGGCCTGGCCGGGCTGGTCGGGCTGGCGGTGATCGCCGTGCTGGCCGTCCTCGCGCCGCTGGTGACCGACCCGTCGGGGCTGGACGTGACGCGGGTGACCGCCAAGCCGTGGCAGCCGCCGTCGGCCGAGCACTGGCTGGGCACCGACCACAACGGGCGCTCGGTGCTGCTGCTGACCTGGTGGGGCACCCGGATCTCGCTGGTGGTGGGCCTGTCGGCGACGGTGTTGTCGGTGCTCATCGGCACCGTGGTCGGCATCGCCGCGGCGCACTTCGGCGGGTGGGTGTCGGCGGCGCTGATGCGGTTCACCGACTTCTTCCTGGTCCTGCCGTCGCTGGTGCTGGCGATCGCGCTGTCGACCGTGCTGCCGCGCGGGCTGGGCACGATCGTGCTGGCGATCGGCGTGACGGCGTGGCCCGCGACGGCCCGGCTGGTGCGGGCGCAGACGCTGGCGGTGGAGGCCCGGCCGTTCATCGAGCGGGCGCGGGCGCTGGGCGGCGGGCACGGGCACGTGATCGGCCGGCACGTGCTGCCCGCCGTGCTGCCGCTGGTGTTCGTGAACACGACGTTGACCGTGGCCAGCGCGATCGTCTCGGAGTCCACGCTGTCGTTCCTGGGCCTGGGCGACCCGACGCGGGTGTCGTGGGGGTCGCTGCTGCACCAGGCGAACATGCACGGGGCGGTGTCGCAGCGGGCGTGGTGGTTCCTGGTGCCGCCCGGGGTGGGCGTGGTGTGCGTGGTGCTGGCGTTCACGCTGTGCGGGCGGGCGCTGGAGACGGTGCTCAACCCGCGGTTGAAGGGGGAGCGGTGAGCGACCTGCTGCGACTGCGCGACCTGAGCGTGCACTACCGGGGGGCGCGCGGCGAGGTGACGGCCGTGCGGTCGGTGTCGCTCGGGCTGCGGGCCGGGCAGACGCTGGGCCTGGCGGGCGAGTCGGGCTGCGGCAAGTCCACCGTGGCGCTGTCGGTGCTGCGGCTGCTGCCGCGCGACGCCCGCGTCGAGGGGCAGGTGCTGCTCGACGGCGAGGACGTGCGGGGCATGTCGTGGGGCCGGCTGCGGGCCGTGCGGTGGGCGTCGGCGTCGGTGGTGTTCCAGGGCGCGATGCACGCGTTGAACCCGGTGCACCGGGTGGGCGCGCAGATCGCCGAGCCGATGCGGCTGCACGGCGTCACCGGCTCGGTGGCGGAGCTGCTGGACCAGGTGGACCTGCCCGCGCGGGCGGCCCGCGCCTACCCGCACGAGCTGTCCGGCGGGCAGAAGCAGCGGGTGATGATCGCGATGGCGCTGGCGTGCGAGCCGCGGCTGGTCATCGCCGACGAGCCGACCACCGCGCTGGACGTGGTGGTGCAGGCGCAGGTGCTGGACCTGCTCAAGCGGCTGGTGTCCGAGCGGGGCATCGGGCTGGTGATGATCAGCCACGACCTGTCGGTGCTGGCCTCGACGTGCGACCGGCTGGCCGTGATGCGGCACGGCGAGGTCGTGGAGGAGGGACCGGCGCGCCGGGTCATCGCCGAGCCGACCCACCCGCACACGCAGGCGTTGGCGGCGGCGTTCCCGACCGTGGGCGACCCGACGTCCCGGCACGTGTCGCCGGCCGAGACGGCGTCGTCGTCGCGGGGGCCGGTGCTGCTGCGCGCCGAGGGCGTGCGGGTGGACTTCGGCGCGACGAAGGCCGTGGCCGGGGTGGACCTGGAGGTGCGGGCCGGGGAGGTCGTGGCGCTGGTCGGCCAGTCCGGCTCGGGCAAGACCACCCTCGCCCGCACGCTGCTGGGCCTGCAACGCCCCACCGCGGGCCGGGTGCTGTTCGAGGGCGTCGAACTCCCCCGGTCCGCCGCGGGGCTGCGCGCCTACCGGCGGCAGGTGGAGCTGGTGCTGCAGGACCCGACCAGCGCGTTGAACCCGCGGCACACGGTGTACGAGTCGGTCGCCGAGGGGCTGCGGATCCACCGCGTGGCGGGCGACGAACGCGCCCGGGTCGCCGAGGCCCTGTCGCAGGCGGAGCTGCGGCCGCCGGAGCTGTTCTTCCCGTCGTTGCCGCACGAGCTGTCCGGCGGTCAGCGGCAGCGGGTGGTGATCGCAGGCGCGTTGGCGCTGGGACCCCGGCTGCTGGTCGCCGACGAGCCGGTGGCGTCGCTGGACGCCTCCGTGCGCGGGGAGATCCTGGCGCTGCTGCTGCGGCTGCGCCGCGAGCTGGACCTGGCCGCCCTGGTCATCACCCACGACCTCGGGCTGGCGTGGGCCATCGCCGACCGGGTCGCGGTGATGTACCGGGGCGAGCTGGTCGAGCAGGGCACGGTGGAGGAGGTGCTGCTGTCACCGCGGCACGACTACACGCGCACCCTGCTCGCCGCCGTGCCTCACAGCCAGCGCAGCACCCGCCCGAACTGGACCAGCTCGCCGTAGTACTCCGGGCGACGCGCGCCCAGGGCCAGGTCGAGCAGCGGCTTCGCGCCCTCGGCCGGACTGGCCGCGCCGCTCATGTCGGCGAACCAGGGGCGGGAGGCGTCGGTGTCGATGAGGCCGGGGCAGACCGCGGCGATCAGCGTGCCGGACGCGGCGTCGGCCTCGCGGCGCTGCGCGGCGACCGCCCGCACGGCCGCGACCTGGCCCACCTTGGACGGGATGTTGATCCAGTCCGGCCACCCCTCGGCCCCCGCCGTGCCGTTCACCACGGCGTCGCGCCAGGCGAGCATCGTGGCGTCGACCTCCTCCAGCGACCGGCCCTCGAACCGGCTGTGCAGGTGGGGCGGCAGTTGGCGCAGGGTGCCGAAGGAGCTGGCCACGATCAGCAGCGCGCCGCCGGGGCGCAGGACCGGGAGGAACGAGCGCAGGATGTGGGTGGTGCCCAGGTTGTTGGTCTCGACGAACGGCACGACCTGCTCGCTGTTGGCCGCGCCGGGGCTGAGCCGTGCGGCGGCGTTGGAGAAGACGGCGTCCACGCCGCCGTGGCGTTCGGCCAGCTGCGCCGCGAACCCGGCGACGGCGTCCCCGTCGCGGACGTCGAGCACGTGGGTGCGGATGGCGGGGTGGTCGATCTTCGCGGCGGCCTCGTCCACGCGACCGGCGTCGCGGCCGGTGAGGTAGACGACGTCGTCGGCGGAGGCGCGGTGCGCCAGGCCCTCGGCGAGGGCGTAGCCCAGGCCCTGGTTGGCGCCCGTGACGATGGAGATGCGGCTCATGGTGCTCATGATCGCGCGCCCGAAGGAACCGATCGGTTCCTCCCGTGCGGTGTGCTGACCTGCACTTTTACCGTGCCGCCGGTGCACGATCGGGTGAAGTCGGCTGCGGGATCAAAAAATACACTGTTATCATTGCCGTGGAACGTCGGGAGAAACAACGAGGCCCGCGACCGACCCACCCCCTACCTCCACCCCGCCCCCTGTCCCACCGTCCACGCGGCGCGCTGGTGCCGGCGCCCACGGCTTCCGCGGTGGCGGTGCCGGTGGTCGCGGCGTGCACTCCGGGCCGCGCGCCGCCGTGCCCGCCCGCGTCCGGCCGTGCCCCCGCCTGCTCGCTACGCCGGTGTCGGCAGAACGCACGATCGTCGGGAAGCGGCCGGCTCCGCGTGGCGCGCGTGGTCACGCGACGGGACGCTCGGCGCTCACCGCGTGCGCCTGACCGGCACCCGCCGCCACGGCATGCGCCCCCACCGCGCGCGGCCCGGCGGTGCGCGAGTCGGCGACGTGCGCCGGGAGCGTGCCCGACCCGGCCGTGGGTGACGCGGCCGTGCGCGGCCCGCCGGGACGTGACTCGGTGGGCCGCGCCGCGACGGCGTGCCGCTGGGCTGCGTGGTGATCGGGCGTGTGCGGCTCGGTGTCGTCCGAGTCCGACGAGAGCGCGTGCTGTCGGGCGTCGAGCAGCTCGCCGGTGTGCTCCTCGGCCCAGGCGGCCAGGGCGCGCACCGGCGTGAGCAGCGACCGGCCGAGGTCGGTCAGGTCGTGCCACCCGTCGACGCTGGTGAGCAGGCCGTTGCCGCGCAGTCGGGCCAGCGTCTGGGTGAGCATCTTGTTGCTGATGCCGCCGATCCGGTCCAGCAGCTCCCCGTAGCGCAGCGGCCCGTCGCCGAGGGCCACGACGACCACCACCGACCAGGTGTGCCCGACGACCTCCAGCGTGGTGCGGGCGGGGCAGTCGGCGAGGAACACGTCGAAGTCGCTCACACCGTCACAGATACCGCTTGAGCTCCCGCTTGGCCAGCGACATGCGGTGCACCTCGTCGGGACCGTCGGCCAGGCGCAGCGTCCGGGCCGAGGCCCACAGCTCGGCCAGCGGGAAGTCCTGGCTGACGCCGCCGGCACCGTGCGCCTGGATCGCCTTGTCCAGCACCCACTCGGCCATCAGCGGCGTGCCGATCTTGATGGCCTGGATCTCGGTGTGCGCGCCCTTGTTGCCGACGGTGTCCATCAGCCACGCCGTCTTGAGCACCAGCAGCCGGGCCTGCTCGATCCGCACCCGCGACTCGGCGATCCACTCCTGGACCACGCCCTGGCGCGCGATCGGCCGGCCGAACGCCACGCGCGAGACGGCACGGCGGCACAGCAGCTCCAGGGCGCGTTCGGCGATGCCGATCAGCCGCATGCAGTGGTGGATGCGGCCGGGGCCGAGGCGGGCCTGGGCGATCGCGAAGCCCTCGCCCTCGCCGGCGATCAGGTTGTCGGCGGGCACGCGGACGTTGTCGAAGACGATCTCGGCGTGCCCGCCGTGCGAGGCGTCGGTGTAGCCGAACACGTGCATGCCGCGCTTGACGTGCACGCCCGGCGTGTCGCGCGGCACGAGGATCATCGCCTGTTGGCGGTGCCGGTCGGCGTCGGGGTCGGTCTTGCCCATCACGATGAAGATCGCGCAGTTGGGGTTCATCGCGCCCGACGACCACCACTTGCGGCCGTTGACGACGTACTCGTCGCCGTCGCGGACGATGCTCGTGGCGATGTTGGTGGCGTCGGAGGACGCCACGTCCGGCTCGGTCATGCAGAACGCGGACCGGATCTCGCCGTCGAGCAGGGGGCGCAGCCACTGCTCCTTCTGCCGCTCGGTGCCGAACATCGCCAGCACCTCCATGTTGCCGGTGTCCGGCGCGGCGCAGTTGAGCGCCTCGGGCGCGAGGTGCGGGCTGCGGCCGGTGATCTCGGCCAGCGGCGCGTACTGCAGGTTGGTCAGCCCGCCGCCGTGCTCGGGGTCGGGCAGGAACAGGTTCCACAGCCCCTGCCTGCGCGCCTCGGCCTTCAGCTCCTCCAGCACCGGCGGCCGCGCCCACGGGTCCTCCGCCTCCCGCAGCTGCCGCTCGGCGACGGGTTCGGCGGGGTAGACGAACTCGTCCATGAACCGCAGCAGCTTCTCCCGCAGTTCCTCGGTCTTGGCGTCGTAGGCGAAGTCCATCAGTGCTCCCCTGAGGTGGCGGCGAGTCCCTGCCGGACCAGCGGCAGGGTGAGGTGGCCGATCTGGTCGAACCCCGCTCCGACGGTCTGGCCGTGGGTGAAGCGGTAGTGGATGCCTTCGAGGATCACGGCGAGCTTGAAGTAGGCGAACGCGGTGTACCAGGCGAGCCCGCCGGTGTCCGCGCCGCTGCGTTCGGCGTACCGGCGCACCAGCTCGTCGGCGGTCGGGAACCCGGGCAGCGTCGGCACGGTGCCGGTGATCGGGTCGTCCTCGCGCGCGCCGATGCCGTTCCAGTACACGCACAGCAGCCCGACGTCGGCGAGCGGGTCGCCCAGCGTGGCCATCTCCCAGTCGAGCACCGCGCTGATGTCCAGCGGATCCGCGGTGACCAGGACGTTGTCCAGCCGGTAGTCGCCGTGCACGATCGTGGCGCGGGCGGAGTCGGGGACGCTGCCCGCGAGCCGGTCGCGCAGCTCGTCGATGCCGGGCAGGTCACGGCTGCGCGACGCGTCGAGCTGCTTGCCCCACCGCGCCACCTGGCGTGCGAGGAAGCCGTCGGGTCGGCCGAAGTCGGCCAGGCCCACGTCCGCCGGGTCGACGGCGTGCAGGTCGGCGAGCACGTCGACCAGCCGTTCGGCCAGGGCGCGTGCCTTGTCCGGGGTCAGCCACGGGCACTGGTCGCGGTGCCGCAGCGCCGCGCCGGGCACCTCCTCCATCAGGTAGAACGGCGCGCCGATGACGTCGGGGTCCTCGCACAGCAGCTCGACCCGCGGCACGGGGACGGCGGTGTCGGCCAGGGCGTTGATCACCCGGTGTTCGCGGGACATGTCGTGCGCGGTGGCCAGCACGTGCCCCAGCGGCGGGCGGCGCAGCACCCAGCGGCGCTCGCCGTCGGTGACGCGGTAGGTGAGGTTGGACCGGCCGCCGGGGATGAGTTCGCCGGTCAGCGGGCCGCTGCCCAGGTGCGTGGCGAGCCGGTCGAGGTCCAGGCCCGGTAGTCCGGTCATGCGGCGGCTCCCCTGAGCTGGGCGATCACGGCGCGGGTGGTGTCGGCGTCGGTGTGCCGGTGGGCGTGCAGGCCGACGGCGCGCGCCGCTTCCACGTTGACCGGCGCGTCGTCGAAGAACACGCACCGGTGCGCGGGCAGGCCGATCTGGTCGAGGGTGTGCCGGAAGATGCGCGGGTCCGGCTTGCGCAGCCCGATCCGGCCGCTGATCACGATCGTGTCGAACAGCTCCAGCAGCAGTTCCTCGGGGTAGCCCTCGCCCCAGCTGTTGGACAGCAGCACGGTCCGCAGGCCGTCGGCGCGCAGTTCGCGGACCAGGTCGACCATCTTGGGGTCGGGGTGCGCGCTGCCGAACATGCGCCGCAGCAGGCCCTTGGACGCCACCTCGCGGCCGTCGAGCGTGGTCAGTTCCGCGGCCAGGAGCGCTTCGAACTCGGCGGGCGTCAGCTCGCCGGTCTCCAGGCGCGCGACCGGCGTGTCGGGGGCCGCGTCCCGGCCCATCCAGGTCCGCATGGTGCGGCCGTAGCGGTCCCGGTCGATGTTCTCGGAGGTCAACCAGTCCTCGATGAAGGCGGGCACCGAGACGGTGAGCACGCCGCCCCAGTCCAGCACCACCGCGTCGATGCGCCGTTCGTCCACGTCGCGAGGGTACCGACCGGTCGGTATGCCAGCAAGCGCGTGGGGTGCACGGCGTGCGCGGAGGCGGGTGGCGGCGGTCGGGCCGGGGTGGGTCCGGGCCGGTCAGGTGGGTTCGGGGACGGCGTTGCGCAGCCGGATGCCGCTGAACCCGAGCGTGCCGGCGGTCACCCTGCGCCAGAACGGCCACAGGTTGGCGGTCAGTCGCAGTTCGATCCCGGCTTCCTCGTGCAGCGCCAGGAGGTCGCCGACCGGTTCCGGTGGGCCGAGCGGCTCGACCGGTCGGGTGGCCACGTGGGCGTGGGGCGGGTCGCCGAACGGCCGGAACGGTCCGGCGGCGAACCGGTAGGCGTACAGGCGCGCGGTGCTGAACTCGGGCAGCCGGCGGTACTCGATCGCGTGGACCCGGTCGACGCCCAGCCACTCCCGGTCCTCGGCGCTGGTGGTGGGCAGCACCCAGGCCAGGACGCGCGGGCACTCGCGGGGGAACCAGTAGTCGGGGGCGCGGTCGTGGTCGACGGCCCACACGTAGGCCTCGGGTTGACGTGCCGTGGCCGCGACGTGCGGTTCGAACCAAGCGATGGTCGGGTCTTCGGAGAAGTGCAGCACTTCACCGGGCTTCGGTCGCACGAGCGCCGATCCTGGCGGACACCGGTCGACCCGGGCCACCGGATTTCACCGGCCGCGGTCACCCGGAGCCGCACGGCCGGTCGGTCTCCGGGATTCGTGCGCCGCACTCGGCGTGTGCGCGCACGGCGAATGCCGCGGACGCGGACCCGGGTACCCGGACTCGCGCGGTTCCGGCGTCGGGCGGGATTCGACGTCGGGACGGTCGGCGGTGGCGCGGTCGGCGGTGGGGACGCCGATATCCCGGACCGCTGCCCGTCGGGCAGCCGAGTGCCCATGACAAGCACCGTGCCCCGCGACGGGCGACGTACGCCGGGCCTACCCGCCGTAGACCCGGCGCACGTCCTGGTATCCGACGGCGTCGGTTGGCTCAGGCGTTGATCTCCTTCGGCGAGCCGTCGGTCTGGCCAATGGCGATCTTGCGCGGCTTCGCCTTCTCCGCGACCGGGATGCGCAGCGTCAGCACGCCGGCGTCGTAGTCGGCCTTGATCCGGTCGACGTCGAGCGAGTCACCGAGGAACAGCTGGCGGGAGAACACGCCCAGCGGGCGCTCGGAGGCCTGCATCTCGACGCCGTCGGCGCGGTTGGGGCGACGCTCGGCCTTGACCGTGAGCACGTTGCGCTCCACGTCGAGGTCGATCGCGTCCGGCGTGACACCGGGCAGGTCGAACTCCACGACGAACTCGTCCCCGGCGCGGTAGGCGTCCATGGGCATGGGGGTGGGTCGCGACCAAGTGCCCGGCCCGGTGAAGAACTGCTGCGCCAGTCGGTCCAGCTCACGGAACGGGTCGGTGCGCATCAACATGGGGAACACCTCCTGGTTGTCGGTCAATGCGCTGCTCAGTGCGCTGCCGAGTCAGTTGTACCACGTCGTCATCCCGTTGACAAGATGATCCGTCGTCAGTAAGTTGACGTCATGGCGATCGGGGATTACGAGACCATCCGCGCGGCGGCCACCGGGGACGACCTGAGTCCCGGGCAGGTGTTGTCCGCGTTGGTCCTGCTGCGGCGGTTGCGCGACGAGCTGGCCGGGTGGGAGCCGCAGCTGATCGCCGCGGCACGCGAGCTGGGCACGAGCTGGGCGGAGCTGGCGCCGGCGCTGGGCGTGGCGAGCAGACAGGCGGCCGAGCGCCGGTACCTGCGGCTGCGGCCGTCGGAGCCGGGCGCGACGGCCGAGGGTCGGGTGCGGGCGGAGCGGGACAGGCGCGCGGGTGATCGCGCGGTGTCGCAGTGGGCGCGGGAGAACGCCGCGGCGTTGCGCAGCCTGGCCGGGCAGGTGGGCCGGATGGACGTCGTGGTGCGGGAGGCGTTGGCCGGTGACGACGCCGGGGCGTTGCTGGAGCCGTTGATGGCGGCGTTGGGCAAGGTGCGCGCGACCCACCCGGAGCTGGCCGAGGAGATCCGGGCCGTGGGCGAGCGGGCGGAGGAGGTGCGGCGCGACACTCAGCTCTTGCGGGACAATCCGACGCTGCGCGACAAGCGGTGAGGCCACGCCGACCCCTCCGGCGTACTCGGGACGGGTGGTGACGGTGAAGCGGGAACGGGCACTGCGGCAGGCCCGCACCGCCGCCGGCCCACGGTGTCGGGCGGCACGGTGTCGGGCGGCGGTGCAGGTGCACGGCGTCGGGCGGTGTGCCGGGCCTCGGCGGAAGGCGGCTGCCGCGCCGGCGGCGCACGGGGCGGCGAGCGCTCGGACGTTGCCGAGGTGGCCGGAACAGAGGGCCAGGCACCCGAGGCGCGGCTCGGTGCGCCGGCAGGTTGGGCGCTCGAACTCGTGCTGCCCGCCGTGCCGGTGAAGGGACGTCGGCCGCCTGACGTGCCGGCGAAAGGGCGTCGGCCGCCCGGCATGGCGACGGAGGGTTGTCGGGTGCTCGGCGTGCCGGCGGATGGCCGTTGGCCGGTCGGGCGCTCGGCCGTGTGCTGCCCGACTTGCCGGCAGAGGGGTCGTCGGCGGGCCAGGGGTACGACCTCACGCGGCCCGGTGCGCCGGCTGGGGCAGGCCGGCATGGCGGGGTCGGTGCGGGAAACGGGGTGCGCCGGGGGTGCCGCGCCGGCAGGGTTCGGTCGGTGGACCCATCGACGGCAGCCTCGACGGCGGCACCTTCGATCATGGCTCTGGCCGACCTGGCGACACCCATGGCCATCCGCGTGGCCGCGACGCTCGGCCTGGTCGAGAAGGCGGGTACGGCCGGGGCGACCGCGGCGCGGTTGGCATCCGAGACCGGGACGTCCCCGCTGGCCCTGCGCCGCCTGCTCGACCACCTGGTGACGGTCGGGGTGTTCGACCTCGACCGCGAGTCGGGCCGGTACCGCCCGACGAGCCTCGGTGGCCAGATGGCCGAGGACGCGCCGGAAGGCGTCAAGCCGCTGCTCGACATCACGGCCGCCGGAGGCCGTGCCGAGTTGGCGATGGTCGACCTGCTGGACGCGGTCACCACGGGCCAGCCCGCCTATCCGCACCGGTACGGGCGGGGTTTCTGGGACGACCTGGACGCCGAACCGCGGTTGCGGCGCTCGTTCGACGCCCAGATGGCGTGGCGGTTCCGGACCCGGGCGGCGCGGATCGCCGAGTCCTTCGACTGGGGCCGGTTCGGCGAGGTCGTCGACGTGGGCGGCGGGGACGGGCTGCTGCTCGCGGCGATCCTGCGGGCACATCCGGGGGTGCGCGGCCGGGTGCTGGACCTGGCCCCGGCGGCGGCCGCCGCAGCCGGGAGGTTCGCGGCGGAGGGGTTGGCCGACCGGGCGGGCGCGGTGGCGGGCAGCTTCTTCGACCCGCTGCCCGCGGGGGCCGACGCGTACCTGCTGTCCGACATCGTGCACGACTGGGACGACGACCAGGCCCGCAGGATCCTCGACGGGTGTCGTCGGGCCGCCGCGCCGGACGGTGTCGTGGTGGTGGTCGAGCCCGTGTTGGGCGACGGTGTCGGCACCGCGATCGACCTGTCCATGCTGGTGTGCTTCGGCGGCCGGGAGCGGACGGTCGGGGAGTTGGTCGCGTTGGCCGCCGACTGCGGGCTCGTGCCGGTCGGGCGGGTGTCGGTGGCGGACGGGCGCACCGTGCTGGAGTTCCGGCCCGTGCCGCTCGACGGCGACCCCACCGGCGGGCAGGCCGACCGACAGGGGCCGGACCGGCGGCGACGCGGCGGTCGTGGCGGACGGGGAGGCGGACGGGGATCGGCACCCGGACGGGGGCGGTGAGCGGTGGCACCGGTGAGGTGACCGCTCACGCGTCCACGGTCACCTCACCGGTGCCGCCGTCGATCCGCACGGGCACGCCCAGCGGCACGGTGAGCTGGCCCTCGCAGTGCCCGAAGCGGGCGTCGGCGACGATCGGCACGCCGAGCCCGCCGAGCCGGTCGGCGAGCACGGCGGTCGGGTCGCCGCAGCGGGTCCACGACCCGAGGACGAGCCCGGCGACCCGGTCGAACCAGCCGGCCCGCAGCAGGCCGGTGAGCATCCGGTCGAGCCGGTAGGGGTCTTCGTCGACGTCCTCGAGCAGCACGATCGCGCCGGGCGGCGGCGGCGCGTCGAGCAGGCTGAGGGTGCCGCCGACGGCGGTCCCGCGGGCGACGCCGGGCGCCATGCCGACGCCGCGGTAGGACGTCACGCCGCCGAACAGCGCGGCCCGCAGCCGTTCACGGGCCTCGGCGTCCTCCACGAACGCCCGGGTGCCGACCATCGGCCCGAACCAGGTGGCCAGGCCGTGCGCCTGGAACCGCTCGTGCAGCACGGTGGTGTCGCTGGAGCCGACGAACACCTTGCGGTGCCGGGCCAGGGCGGTCCAGTCGACCAGGTCGACCATGCGCAGGCTGCCGTAGCCGCCGCGGGCGCACAGCACCCCGGCCGTGGCCGGGTCGAGCCAGGCCCGTTCCACCGCGCGGGCGCGGTCGGCGTCGTGGCCGGCGAGGTAGCCCAGCGCGGGGTGGGTGTCCAGGGCGTGGGCGTCCACCCGCACGTCCAGGCCCCACTCGCGCAGCCGGGCGACCCCGGCGTCGAGGAGGTCCGGCGGGCACGGCCCGGCCGGGCTGACCACGGTGACGAGGTCGCCCGGCCGCAGCAGCGGCGGCGGGCCGGAGGTCACCGGCGCAGTTCCAGCACCGGCACGCCCCCGGGCGTGAACCCGAAGACCTGCCCGTAGAACGACAGCTCGGCCTCCAGCGCGGCGACGATCGTCTCGGCCTTGCGGAACCCGTGCTGCTCGCCCTCGAAGGTGAGGTAGGCGTGCGGGATGCCGGTGCCGTCCAGCGCGCCCGCGAACCGGTCGGCCTGCTCGGGCGGGCAGATCTCGTCCTCCAGCCCCTGCAGCAGCAGCACCGGCCCGGCCAGCCGGTCGACCCGGTGCGCCGGGGACCGCTCGGCGTAGCGGTCGGCGGCGGCGGGCCACGGCCCGACCAGGCCCTCGACGTAGCGGGACTCGAAGTCGTGGGTCTCGCCGCCCTCGGCGGTCCAGCCGGCCAGGTCGAGGATGGGGTAGGACACCATGCCGCACCGGTAGGTCTTGACCGAGGTCAGCGACGCCGCCGAGGTCCAGCCCCCGGCGCTGCCGCCGCGGATGGCGAGCCGGTCGCCGTCGGCGGTGCCCTCGTCGGCGAGGGCCTGGGCGACGGCGGCGCAGTCGTGGACGTCGACCACGCCCCACTGCTCGCGCAGCCGTTCCCGGAACGCGCGGCCGTAGCCGGTGGAGCCGCCGTAGTTGACCGCGACGACGCCGATGCCGCGGCTGGTCAGGTAGGCCAGCTCGGCGTCCAGCAGCGGCGAGGACCGGCCGGTGGGTCCGCCGTGCACGTGCACCACGTAGGGCGGTTTCTCGTCGTCGGGCCCGGCGAAGTCGGGGTTGCGCGGCGGGTAGACGTAGGCGGGCACGTCGCCGTCGGGGCCGGTGAACACGCGTTCCTCGGGCACCGGCAGGTAGTCGACGGGCGGGGTGGCGCCGCCGTCGGTGTGCCGGGTCAGCTCGCCGGTGGACAGGTCCAGCGACACCACCGCGGTCTCGGTGAGCGGTCCGCCGGCGCCGCTGACCAGGACGCCGTCGTGCACGGCCAGGTGCGCCTGCCAGACGGGCAGGTCCACGTCGACGTCGGTGACGGTGCCGCTGCGCTCGTCGAGCACGGCCGGCCGGCCCGACCGCAGCACGGCGTGCCGGCCGCCGCCGATCGGGGCGAACCACCGGTTGCCCAGCCGCCACATCGGCCCGCCCAGCTCCTCGGCGCACGGGGCGAGGTTGCGGGCGGTCCCGTCCAGCTCGACGCGGAACAGGTTCCACCAGCCGTCGGGGTCGGTGAGCGCGAGCAGCGCGTCGCCGTCCCACTCGACCTGGCACACGGCCTCGGTCGGCCCTCCGGCCAGCACGCGGTGCCCGGGGGACCCGACCTCGGCGACGCACAGCTCGGTGCCGTCCCACGGCATGCGGGGGTGGTCCCAGCCGATCCAGGCGAAGTGGCGGCCGTCGGGCGAGAGCCGGGGGCCGGTCATGAAGTGGTGGCTGGCGGCGAGGCCCCTCGGCGGGGAGCCGTCCAGCGGGAGGGCGACCAGGTCGCGGCGCACGTCGGTGCGGGCGTCGCCGGTCACGGTCTCGCGCACGCACCACACCTCGGCGTGGCCGGGTCCGGCGGTGAGGTCGGCGTAGCGGTGGCCGTGGTGGCGGTCGGGCTCGGGGCTGATCGGCACGGGCCGCGGGTCGTCGGGGTCGAACAGGTAGACGCGCTGGTCGTCCCAGTTGGTGAACGCCACGCGCGTCCCCTCGGGGGTGTCCAGCACGACCCACGGCCGGCCGCCGTTCTCGTGGACGCGGTTGCGCACGTTCCACGGCGGCGGCAGCAGGTCCCGCCCGTCGCGCACCAGCGCGACCCGGCCGCCCTCGGCGGGGCGTCCCTCGGCCCACCAGGGGCGACCGTCGTGCAGGTCGACCCAGTGCAGGCCCCCGCCGGCCGCGGCGGCGTCGGCCGCGCCGATGGGCGATGTCCACGTTCCGTACGGTGCGATCGTCACCACGCCGCCGACCCTATCGGGGGCCGCGGCGGCCCGGTCGGCGGCGACCGATCGGCGGGTCGTGTTCGCCGGTCGGTGAAAAGGGAGGGGCAGGGCTGCCGATCTTGCTCGCGTGGCCTAGGGTCGTTGGTGTCATGGCACGGGTCATCCACGTATTCCGCCAGCCCGACCGGTTCGTCGCCGGCACCGTCGGGCAGCCTGGCGAGCGCACGTTCTACCTGCAGGCCTCGGAAGAGGCGCGGCTGGTCAGCGTGGCGCTGGAGAAGCAACAGGTCGCCGTACTCGCCGAGCGCATCGGCTCGCTGCTGGAGGAGGTGCACCGGCGGTTCGGCGCGGAGGTCCCCGACGCGGTCCCCGAGGACCTCCGGGACACCGAACCGCTGGCGGTGCCGGTCGAGGAGGAGTTCAAGGTCGGCACGATGGGGCTGGGCTGGGACGCCGAGTCCCGCGCGGTGGTCATCGAACTGCTCGCGATCACCGACGAGGAGGTCGACGAGGCGGTGGTGCTCGACGACACCGAGGAGGGTCCGGACGCGGTGCGGGTGTTCCTGAGCCCAGTGGAGGCGCGGGCGTTCGCCGAGCGCGCGGACCGGGTGGTGCGGGCGGGCCGCAAGCCGTGCCCGCTGTGCGCGGAGCCGCTGGACCCGGAGGGGCACGTGTGCCCGCGGCAGAACGGCTACCGCCGGTCGGACGAGGGCTGAGCACGGCGGTGGGCCCGGCGGACGAGGGGGTGCTCGACCTGCTGCGGCGGGGCCGCATCGAGGTCGAGGGCCGGTTGGTGGACGCGTCGAACGCGACGCTGTTCTGCCGGATCGGCCTGGAGGGCGTGACCGCGCAGTGCGTGTACAAGCCGGTGCGGGGCGAGCGGCCGCTGTGGGACTTCCCCGACGGCACGCTCGCGGGCCGGGAGCTGTCGACGTTCCTGCTGTCGGAGGCGGCGGGGCTGCACCTGGTGCCGCCGACGGTGCTGCGGCCGGGTCCGTTCGGGCCGGGCATGGTGCAGTTGTGGGTGGACACCCGCGAGGACGACGACCTGGTCGACATCGTGCCGGTGGACGACGTGCGGCCGGGGTGGCGTCCGGTGCTGCGCGCGCACGACCGGTACGGGGAGCCGGCGGTGCTGGTGCACGCCGACCACCCGCGGGTGGCGTTGATGGCGGCGTTCGACGTGGTGGTCAACAACGCCGACCGCAAGGGCGGGCACGTGCTGCACGCGGCCGACGGCGCGGTGTACGGGGTGGACCACGGGATCTGCCTGCACAGCGACGACAAGCTGCGCACGGTGCTGTGGGGCTGGTTGGGCGAGGCGCTGCCGGGCGAGGCGGTGGAGGCGTTGCGGCGGCTGCGGTCGCGGCTGGACGGGCCGTTGGCGCAGGAGCTGCACGAGCACCTGACGCGCGCGGAGGTGCGGGCGTTGACCGAGCGGCTGGAGAAGCTGCTGGCGGCGGGGGTGTACCCGGAGCCGTCCGACGACTGGCCGTCGATCCCCTGGCCCGCGTTCTGACCGGTGTGACCCGGTCGGGTCGGATCGGCGGGGGATCTTCTGGCGGCGCGGCGCCGTGGGGTGTACTTGCCGCGTGGACGTCGAACTGCGCGAGGTGACCGCGGCCGACGTGCTGCTGTTCTTCGACCACCAGCGCGACCCGGAGGCGGTGCGGATGGCCGCGTTCACCCCGGCGGACCCGTCGGACCGGGCGGCGTTCCTGGTGCGGTGGGCGCGGATCCTGGCCGACGAGTCGGCGGTGGCGCGGACGGTGGTGTTCGACGGCGAGGTCGTGGGGCACGTGTGCCGGTCCACCCGGTCGGGCCGGCCCGAGGTGACGTGCTGGATCGGCCGCGAGCACTGGGGTCGGGGGCTGGCCACGGCGGCGTTGGCGGCGTTCCTGCGGCAGGAGCCGCTGCGGCCGGTGTACGCGCGGGCGGCGGTGGACAACGTGGGGTCGCTGCGGGTGCTGGACAAGTGCGGGTTCGTCGCGGTCGGCGAGGACGTGGCGTTCGCCGAGGGCCGCGGCGGGGACGTGGAGGGGTTCATCCTGAGGCTGGACCGGTGACGACGCTGGAGCGGCGCATGGCGCGCCGGTTCGGGCCGGGCGTGCGGTCGTGGCTGGACGGGCTGGACGCGCTGGTGGCGGGCCTGTGCCGGGACTGGGGCCTGCGGGTGGTGCGGCCGTTGTCGGGCGGCACGTCGCACGCGCTGTGGTGCGAGCGCGACGGCGAGCCGGTGGTGCTGAAGGTGACGCCGGAGCCGGCGCTGTCGGTACGGGAGCACGCGGCGCTGCGGGCGTGGGAGCCGTCGCCGCGGCTGGTGCGGGTGCTGGCCGCGGACCCGGCGCGGGGCGCGCTGCTGCTGGAGGGCCTGGCGCCGGGCACGCCCGCGGCGGACGGACCGGGCCTGGCCGACGTGCTGCGCGCCCTGCACATCCGCCCGCCGGAGGGGTTCCCGCCGTTGTCGGAGCGGGTCGACTTCGTCTTCGGCCTGCTGCGCCGCCGCCACCCCGGCGACCACGACGCGGCGCACGCGCGGGCGGCGGCGCTGGCCCGCGACCGGGTGCCGGCGACCCTGCTGCACGGCGACCTGCACTTCGGCAACGTGCTGGACGCGGGCGAGCGGGGGCCGGTGGCGATCGACCCGCGGCCGTGCGTCGGGGACCCGGCGGTGGACGCGGTCGACCTCGCCTACGCCTCGCCCGACCTGCGGGACGGGATCGAGAGGTGGTCGGCGGTGGTGGACGGCGACCGGTTGGCGGCGTGGTGCGAGGTGTTCGCCGGGTTCTTCCCCGACCACCCGTCGGTCGCGGGCCGGTCGGGGCCGCCGGGCCGGTAACGTCGCCGGCCGTGCGATCACACGACTACGGCCGCGACGTGCTGTCGGGCCGCAAGCGCAGGACGGTGCCCGAGGTGGTGGCCGAGGTGGGCCTGGTGGCGGAGGACCCGGCGTCGGGGTTCTGCGGCGCGGTGGTGCGGTTCGAGCAGGACCGGGTGGTGCTGGAGGACCGGCACGGCGCGCGGCGGCTGTTCCCGCTGCGCCCGGCGGGGTTCCTGGTGGACGGGCGGCCGGTGACGCTGGTGCGGCCCGCGCCGAGGGCCGCGGCGCCCGCGCGGTCGGCGTCGGGCTCGGTGCGCGTGGAGGGGTTGCGCGCCCGCACCGCCCGCGACAGCCGGATCTGGGTGGAGGGCCTGCACGACGCGGAGCTGGTGGAGCGGGTGTGGGGGCACGACCTGCGCGTGGAGGGCGTGGTGGTCGAGCCGCTGGACGGGGTGGACGTGCTGGCCGACCGGATCGCGGGGTTCGGCACCGGACCGGGGCGGCGGCTGGGGGTGCTGGTGGACCACCTGGTCGAGGGCAGCAAGGAGTCGCGGCTGGTCTCCGCGATCCGTGACGAGAACGTGCTGGTCACCGGGCACCCGTACGTGGACGTGTGGCAGGCGGTGAAGCCCGCGTCGGTGGGCATCGCGCAGTGGCCGCGGGTGCCGCGCGGGGTGCCGTGGAAGGAGGGGGTGTGCGCGGCGCTGGGCTGGGGCGAGCCGCACGAGGGGTGGCGCCGGGTGCTGGCGGGCGTGTCGGGGTTCCGGGACCTGGAGACGCCGTTGATCGGCGCGGTGGAGCGGTTGATCGATTTCGTGACCGAGCCCGGGTCGGCGTGAATCGCCCCACCGCGGGCCGCGGAAGTGCGAGGATGGGGTCGTGGCCGCGCTGATCTGGTTGGTCCTCGGTGTCGTCCTGGTGGCGGCCGAGGTCCTGTCGGGCGATTTCGTGCTGGTCATGCTCGGTCTGGCCGCGTTCGGCGCGGCCGGGGCGTCGGCGTTGGGCGCGGACGTGGTCGTCAGCGCCATCGTGTTCGGCGTGGTGTCGTTGGGGCTGGTGGCGGGCGCGCGGCCCGCGATCAAGCGGCGGATGGCGCTGGGTTCCGGGCACAAGTCGGGCGTGGAGGCGCTGGTCGGCAGCACCGCCGTCGTGGTGTCCACTGTGGACGGGCACGGGGGTAGGGTGCGGATCGGCGGCGAGGTGTGGTCGGCGCGGTCGTTGGACCGCGAGGTCATCGAGCCCGGCGCCGAAGTCACTGTCGTCGAGATCTCGGGCGCGACCGCAGTGGTGCTGTCCGGGGCCTGAGTGGAGGCTGGAGAGTTGACCACCACGCTGATCGTCATCGCGGTCCTGGTGTTGTTCGTGCTGATCGTCATGGTCAAGTCGGTGCTGGTGATCCCGCAGGCCACGGCCGCGGTGATCGAGCGGCTGGGCCGGTACCGCACGACCGCGGCGCCGGGGCTGAACATCCTGGTGCCGTTCTTCGACCGGGTGCGGGCGCGGATCGACCTGCGCGAGCAGGTGGTGTCGTTCCCGCCGCAGCCGGTGATCACGCAGGACAACCTGACGGTGTCGATCGACACGGTCGTGTACTTCCAGGTGACCGACCCGCGGGCGGCGGTGTACGAGATCTCGAACTACATCGTGGGCGTGGAGCAGTTGGCGACCACGACGCTGCGCAACCTGGTGGGCGGGATGAGCCTGGAGGAGACGCTGACCTCCCGCGACCAGATCAACAACCAGCTGCGGGGCGTGCTGGACGAGGCCACGGGCCGCTGGGGCATCCGGGTGGCGCGGGTGGAGCTGAAGGCGATCGACCCGCCGCCCTCGATCCAGGACTCGATGGAGAAGCAGATGCGCGCCGACCGGGAGAAGCGCGCGATGATCCTCAACGCGGAGGGCCAGCGGGAGGCGGCGATCAAGTCCGCGGAGGGGCAGAAGCAGGCGCAGATCCTGTCGGCGGAGGGCGCGAAGCAGGCGGCGATCCTGGGCGCGGAGGCGGAGCGGCAGTCGGCGATCCTGCGGGCGCAGGGTGAGCGGGCGGCCCGCTACCTGCAGGCGCAGGGCCAGGCGAAGGCGATCGAGAAGGTGTTCGCGGCGATCAAGGCGGGCCGGCCGACGCCGGAGGTGCTGGCCTACCAGTACCTGCAGACGTTGCCGCAGATGGCGCAGGGCGACGCGAACAAGGTGTGGCTGGTGCCGTCGGACTACGGCAAGGCGTTGGAGGGGTTCGCGCGGATGCTGGGCGCGCCGGGCGAGGACGGGGTGTTCCGCTACGAGCCGCCCGCGCCGGAGGAGCCCGCGGCCGCGCCGGAGGAGGACGACCCGGCGGTGGCGGACTGGTTCGACACGGCGCCGGACCCGGCGGTGGCGGAGGCGGTGCGGGCGGCGGAGGCCGTGGCCCGCAAGGAGGTGCCCGGTCCGTTGGGGCAGCCCGCGGTGGAGCGGGGCGAGCCGGGGCGGGACGCGCTGGGCGCGGGTCCGGGGTCGGGGTCGGGTCGTGAGTTGGGGTTGGGCGAGGGGCCCGGTCCGGTGGCGGAGCCCGGTGCGGGCGGGGTGGAGCCGCGGGGGTGACGGGCCGGTCGTGATCTTGGCCGCAGCGGGAGGGGCGTCGGGGTGGTTCCCGGTGCCCCTTTCCCGTGGTCGCGGCGGGTGATCACGGGACGGGCGTCCGGGTGGGCGTCGTGGGGCGGGTGGTCGGTGCGGTTGGATGTCGCGGTGGACGCTTTACCCGGTCGTGCGGAGGCCGTGCTGGCCCGTGTCGACGTGCCGTGGTCGCGGCGGTGGTCGGAGCTGGCGGAGATCGTGGCCGAGCTGTCGCGGCGGGTGCGTGGCGGTCCGGGCGCGGTGGCGGTGGCGCGGGAGCTGGCCGAGGTGCTGGTGAGGGCCGCGCAGGGCGGTGGGCAGCGGGCGGCGTGGGCGGCGCTGGTGGAGCGGGTGCTGGACCTGCACGCGGTGGCGTGCGCGGCGGAGCCGCCGGACGGGCGGGAGCTGGCGGCGTGGCTGCTGTGGTTGCAGACGGGGTTCGCCGAGCCGCCGGAGGTGCGGTTGGCGTCGTACGCGGCGGCGTTGGGCGAGGACGGGTTGGCGTCCTACCGGGCGGAGGCGGTGGCGCGGTTCTCGCGGCTGCCGGTGATCGGGTTCGGCGCGACGGGCCGTTACGACCGGGAGCGGTGGGCGTTGCTGCGGGTGATGGAGGAGCTGGCCGAGCACACCGGTGACGTGGACCTGCAGGTGTTGGTGCTGTCGAAGGACCTGTCGTCGGGGTGGCACTACCTGCAGGTGGCGACGGTGCTGCGGGACGCGGGCCGGTCGGGTGAGGCGTTGGACTGGGTGGAGCGGGGTCTGGAGGCGACGGGGTGGCGTGGGGCGGCGGCCCGGTTGGCGGACCTGGGGGTGGACGAGTGCCTGCGGGCGGGGTGGGTCGAGCGGGCGGTGGGGTTGCGGCGGCGGGCGTTCGTGGCGTCGCCGTCGGTGGCCGCTTACACGCGGTTGCGGGCGGTGGCGGTGGCGGCGGGTGTGTGGGCCGCGGTGCGGGAGGAGGTGTTCGCCGAGGTGGCCGGTGGTGGGGCGGACGAGGTGTTGTGGGAGGTGCTGGCGGTGGAGTCGGAGTCGGTCGGGGCGGCGGGTGGTCCGGTGCCGGGGTGGTTGCGGCGGTTGCGGGCCGATCTGGAGGGGCGGGCGGCGGGTTCCGGGCGGTGAACTCGGGTGTCCCGAACGTAGGACTCGCGCGTTCCGGACGTAGGACTCACGTGTTCGGAACGTAGGACTCACGCGTTCCGGAGGTAGGACACGCGTGTTCGGAACGTAGGACACGCGGGGGTCAGGTGTAGGCGGGTGGGCGGCGGTCGGTCCAGGGGTGGGCGCGTTCCAGTTGGCCGGCGGCGGTGAGGATGGTGCGTTCGCCGTCGGGGCGGGCGATGAGCTGCACGGACAGCGGCAGGCCGGTGCGGGTGCGGCCGGCGGGGACGGCGGCGGCGGGGTTGCCGGTGATGTTCCACAGGGGCAGGAACGTGGTCATGCGGGCGGCGGCGAGCAGCGCGGCGAGGGTGGGGCGGCGGTCCCACTCGCCGACGCGCAGCGGCGGCCGGGTGATCACGGGGGTGAGCAGCAGGTCGTGGTCGTCGAAGATCCGGTTGGCGCGTTCGGTCAGGGCGGTGGTGCGGGCCAGGGCGGCGCGCACGGCGGGCGCGGGCAGCGCGCGGCCCAGGGCGGCCACGGCGCGGGTGCGGGCGTCGAGCCGGTCGGGTCGGTCGAGGTCGGCTTCGCCGGTGGCGGCGCTGTGCAGGTAGCGGGCGGCGAACGCAGCGGGTCCGGAGAGGTCGCGCAGGTCGGGGTCGACGCGGGAGACGTCGTGGCCGAGGTCGGCGAGCAGGCCGGCGGTGTCCAGGACGGCGTCGCGGACCTCGGGGTCGACGGCGATGCCGGGCCCCCAGGGGCGCAGGGACACGGCGATGCGCAGCGCGCGGGTGTCGGTGACGGCGGTGGCGTGGTCGTGGCCGGGCGCGAGGACGTCCAGGAGCAGGGCGGCGTCGGCGACGTGCCGGGTGATGGGCCCGGCGGCGACGAGGCCGTGCCAGACGTCGCGGTCGGGGGTGAGCGGGACGAGGTCGCGGCGTGGTTTGAGGCCGAACAGGCCGGTGCAGGCCGAGGGGATGCGGACCGAGCCCGCGCCGTCGGTGCCGACGGCCGCGCCGACGAGCCCGGCGGCGACGGCGGCGGCGGACCCGCCGCTGGACCCGCCGGGCGAGTGGTCGGGCGACCAGGGGTTGCGGGTGGCGCCGGCCCAGGTGGACTCGGTGTAGGGCCACAGGCCGAGTTCGGGCATGCGGGTGCGGCCGACGACGACGGCCCCGGCGGCGCGCAGGCGGCGGACGATCTCGGCGTCGGCGGGCGCGGTGGTGTCGACGGCGGCGGTGCCCTTGGTGGTGGGCAGGCCGGCCAGGGCGATGTCCTCCTTGACCGCGACGGGCACGCCGAGCAGGGGCGCGTCCTCGCCGCGGGCGCGGCGGGCGTCGGCCCGGTCGGCGTCGGCGAGGGCGCGGTCGGCGAACACGAGCCGGAACGCGTTGAGGCGGCGGTCGTGCCGGTCGATGCGGCGCAGGCATTCGGTGACGAGGTCGCGGGCGGTGAGCGCGCCCGATCGCACCAGTTCGGCCTGTCGGGCGGCGCCCGCGAAGCACGCGTCGGTCAGGTCCATGCCCGGACTGTAGGGCAGGGACGGGGTCGGAGTGGATCAGCCTCGGGGTGTCGTGGTGATCGGGCGGGGGCGGTGGCGCCGGTGGCGGGTCGCGCGGTGGACGAGGACGGCGAGCAGGAGGAGGGGCCAGGGGAAGGGCAGCGGTGAGGCGATCCAGGCGGCCGTGGCGATGATCAGCAGGACGGGGAGGAGGGGTGGTCGGGGGCGTTCGGGCGGTGGTGGTTGGTGAGGGGTGGGGAGGTCGGCGGTGAGGGCGGCGAGGTCGTGGAGGTGGACGGCGGTGTAGGCGGCGGTGATGCGGTCGTCGGCTTCGGCGAGGGTGAGCCGGCCTTCGCCGACGGCGTCGCGCAGGCGGGCGGCGGTGTGGTCGCGGTCGGTGTCGGAGGCCCGCACGGGTGGTGTGCCGGGTCGTGTGTCGGCGGGTGTGTCGGGTGGGGTGTCGGCTGGTCGCATGGTTCCGATGCTCCACGTGGCCGGTCGTCGCGGCGTCGGCCACGAAGCGGTGACGCGGAGTACGTCCGCGGACGTAGGCGGTGGGGGCATGATCGGGGGTATGTCGTCGTGGCTGTGGCCCGTGGCGGTGGCGCTGGTCATCGTCTGGATTGGCGTGCGTCATGCGCGCGCGTCGCGTTCGGAGACGTTGTTGGACGAGCACGCCCGGCGGCGGGTGGGGCCGGACCCGGCGGGACCGCCGCCGGCGGTGTCGGTGTGGCGGGAGGCGAACCGGCTGTTCCGGGCGGGCGAGGAGGAGGGCTTGCTGCTGCTGGCCGAGATCGGCAGGCAGGCCCCCAAGCGGCGGCAGGCGGTGGTGACGACGTGGTTGGCGGCGTTGCGGGGCGGGGTGAGCCGGGGGTTGGACGCGCCGTGGCGCACGGCGGTGCAGCGGGAGCTGGTGTCGCACCTGCGGCCGGGTGACGATTTCTGGCCGGGGATGGACGTGGTGGCGCCGGGGGCGATCCTGGTGGACTTCGACCTGTCGGGGTGCCGGGTGAACCGGGTGGACCTGATGGGGGCGGTGTTCCTGGGTGACGCGCGGTTCGAGGCGATGACGGTGACCGGTGACGCGAACTTCGCGGGGGCGAGGTTCCTGCGGCACGCGGTGTTCACGGAAGCGTTGTTCGCGCGGTCGGCGTCGTTCGGGTTGGCGGTGTTCGCGGGGAACGTGTCGTTGCGGTCGGCGCAGGTGGCCGATCAGTTGGTGTTCGCGCGGGCGAAGGTGTCGGGGCGGGCGGACCTGCGGCGGGCCGAGGTGTCGGGGCGGGCGGATTTCCGGCACGTCCGGTTCGGCGGGCGGGCGTTGTTCGCCGATGTGGTGTTCCACCAGGACGCGTGGTTCCGGCACGCGTGGTTCCGGGGGCGCACGGATGTGGGGTCGGCGTTGATCGGGGAGGCGGCGGAGTTCGGGAGTGCGCGGTTTGGGCGTCGGGTGATGCAGTGAGGGTGGGGGTTGGTTGGGGTGGGTTGTGGTGAGGTGGTGAGGTCCGGCCCGATTTGACACGGGGCCCTTACGAGCGCCCCGAGCAGGCCAAAGCCGGCAGGCCCGGC
>NZ_JBHYXZ010000132.1:0-24697 GCF_042752395.1 Actinosynnema sp. NPDC059335
TCGTCCGAGTCTGAATCCCCCATAAACTGAAACTGTCTTGCTCCACCAGCAGGCGCCCTTTTTTCCTGGCTTTGGGGGATGAGCACGCGAACGGTCGACGCGACCTCGCGGGTCGGTGGTGGGGGAGGACAGGGGTGGAAGGGGTGGTGCAAAGGGGGAGTCGGAGAGGCGAGATTCACTCGGTTGGGTTAGTCGATGAAGACGCCGTAGCCGGGGAAGAAGGCGGGTTGGTCGGACAGCAGGTGGTCGCGGGCCTCGGTGGCGGTCAGGGAGAGCCTGGTCATGGTGGCGGCGATGCGGCCGGCGACGTGCGGTGCGGCGAACGAGGTGCCCAGCCAGTAGGCGAACCGGTCGTACTGCTCGGCGGGCAGGCCCGGCAGCTCCCAGCGGCCCTTGAGGTAGGTGCTGGTCCGGTTGCCGACCGCGCACGCGTCCACCCAGTGCCCGTGGTTGGAGTAGCACGCGGGGGTCCGGTTGCCGTCCAGGTCCTCGGCGACGGCGGCCACGGCGACGACCCGGGGCAGGGCGGCGGGCCAGCTTGGCCGGTTCGTGCCCTGGTTGCCCGCGGACGCGACGACGACCACGTCGCGCGGCAGGGCCTCGACCGCCCGGCGCACCGGCTCGGACGCCACGTCGTCCTGGGTGAAGCACCCCAGCGAGATGTTGACGACCGCCACGTTCTTCTCGTCGAACGACGACAGCGCCCGCACGAAGTCCTCCTCCGTGCCGAGCCCGTTGGGCTGCAGCGCCTTCTCCGGGTCCACCCGGACGCCCGGCGCGGCCTGCCGCACCACGCCCGCCACGAACGTGCCGTGCCCGCCTTCGAGGGCGAACACGTCGTCGTGCGCGTACGCGGCGTCCACCTCGTCCGCCTTCGGCGTGAACGCGGTGCCCAGCCACAGCGGGTGGTCCTGCGCGGCGGTGCGCGAGATGCCCGTGTCCACCACGGCCACCACGACACCCCGGCCGTCGCCGCCCGCGGCCGGGTCGGGGTCCGGCAGCGACGAGCGCACGCGCGGCGGCTCGCCCGGGTTGCCGTGCATGTTGCCGCCGTGACCCACGAGCACGTGGTGCGGCTGCACGAACGGCGTGCGCTCGCCGGGCCACTGCAACGGGTCGCGCAGCAGCCGCACGATCGCCGGGATGTCGTCGGAATTGCGGGACAGCGTCAACCGCGCCATTCCCGCGAAATCGCCGCCCCGGCCGTTGTCGATGTTGTTCTGCGACAGTTTCCGGCGAACCCGGTCGACGTCCTCGGGAATGGTCAGCAGCTCGCCCGCGACGAAGAGGAATTCCCGTCCGCGCTCGGCGTGCAGCCGATAGGTCTTGTGCTGCCGGACGACCTGGTTGAACGCCAGTTGGTACAGCTCGGAGCGAGTCGATGGTTCGGACATCGAAGCCTCACAGCAGCGTCGACGGGTGCTGGATTGGTGCAAGCTACCACAGGGGTCTTGGTAATAAGCTGGCTGCGTGGCAGGGGTTTCCGCCGCCGCAGCACTGGAAGCCCGGCAGCGGGATCCGCGCGCGGCGATCGAGATGGGTCGGTCCGCGCTGCGGGCGGCGAGGGCGTCCGGCGACGCCGAGGAGGCGTCGGCCGCGGAGCGCGCGATCGGCCTCGCGCTGCGCGAGTTGCACGACTTCGACGCGGCATTGCGCCATTTGCGGCGTTCGGTGCGGATCGCCGAACGAGCCGGGTCCGCGCGTTCGGCCGCATTGGCGCGGATGAGCCTCGCGTTCGTGCTGTCCAACACCGGGCGGCACGCGCAGGCGTTGCGCGCGATCAACGCGGCGATGCCGCACCTGCGCGGGGTCGACGCGGGCAGCGGGCGGATGCAGCGGGGGCTGGTGCTGCACTACCTGTGCCGCTACGACGAGGCGTTGCGCGAGTACAACGGCGCGATCGAGGTGGTGCGCCGGTTCGGCGAGCGGCTGGTGGAGGCGCGCGCGCTCAACAACCGGGGGCTGCTGCGCGCCTACACCGGCGGGCTGCGCGCGGCGGACGAGGACTTCGACCGGGCGGCCGCCCTGTACCGGGAGCTGGACCAGTCGCTGGCGGTCGCCGACGTCCGGTGGAACGCGGGCATCTCCGCCTCCCGCGCGGGCGACGTGCCGCGGGCGTTGACCATGTTCGCCGAGGCCGAGCGCGAGTACCGGCGGCTGGCGGTGCCGCGGCCCGCGCTGCTGATCAACCGGCTGGAGCTGCTGGTGTCCGTGCCGCTGCTGGAGGAGGCGCGGGAAGCGGCCGACCGGGCGCTGGACGAGCTGGGCGGCGACCTGGTGCTGGCCCGGTCGGAGGCGTTGTTCTACCGGGCCCGGGTCGCCCTGCTGGAAGGCGAGCTGGACCGGGCGGTGGAGCTGGCGACCGCGGCGCGCAAGGGCTTCCGCCGCCAGAAGCGCGAGGTGTGGGCGGAGGGCGCGCGGCACGTCGAACTGCGCGCCGCGTACCTGAGCGGGCAGCGGACCAGGGCGCTGGTGACCGCGTTGACCAGGGTCGCGTCCCGGCTCGACGCGCTGGGCTGGCGGATGGCGGCCCTGGAGGCGCGGGTCGACGCGGCGCTGGTGGCGCGCGACCTCGGCGACCGGTCCCGCGCGGTCGCGGAGCTGACCACGGCGGGCGCGGCCCGGCGCGGCGGCCCGGCCGCGCACCGCGTGCAGGGCTGGTACGCCGAGGCGCTGCGGCGCGACCTGCTCGGCAACGCGCGCGGCGCGCAGATCGCGTTGCGGCGCGGGCTCGACCTGCTGGACGAGTACCGGGTGTCGCTGGGCGCGATGGAACTGCGCGCGTTGAGCGGCGCGCAGGGCGAGGCGCTGGCGCTGGAAGGGCTGCGCACGGCGGTCGCCGGCGGCCGGGCCGGACGGGTGCTGAGCTGGGCGGAGGCGTGGCGGGCCGGGGCGCTGCGGATGACGCCGGCCCGGCCGCCGGAGGACACCGGGCTGGCCGACGCGCTCGCCGAGCTGCGCGCCGTCACGGCGGACCTGGAGGCGGCGTCCACGGACGGGCGTCCCACGTCGGCGCTGCGGCAGCGGCAGGCGCGCGGCGAGCAGCGGGTGCGCGAGCTGACCCGGCAGGCGGGCGGCGGCGGCGCGGTGTTCAAACCGCCCGCCGTGGACGAGCTGGCCCGGGCGCTGGGCCGGTCGGCGCTGGTCGAGTACATCGACCACGAGGGCGAGCTGCTGGCCGTCGTGGTGGCGGGCGGCCGGGCGTCGCTGCACCGGCTCGGCCCCCTCGCCGGCGCGCTGCGCGAACTGCGGCTGCTGCGGTTCGCCCTGCACCGGCTCGTGACGCTGCCCGAGCACGTGGACCGGACGGCGGTGCGCGCCGGCGCCGAGCACGCGGCCGGGCTGCTGCAGAACCGGCTGCTGGAACCCCTGCGCCGACGGCTCGACGACCGGCCCCTGGTCCTCGCCCCGACCGGGCGGCTCGGCGGCCTGCCCTGGTCGGTGCTGCCCGCGTGCCGGGGCCGCGCGCTCACCGTGGTGCCTTCGGCGACGGTGTGGCTGCGCGCCGCGACCTCCGACCTGGTCTCCCACGACCGCGCGGTGCTGGCGGCCGGGCCGAGGCTGCCCGCCGCCCCGACCGAGATCGCCGCCGTCGCACCCCTGGCCGGGGCGGCGTCGGTGCTGGTGGACGACGCGGCCACGGTCGACGCGGTGGCGTCCGCGATGGACGGCGCGCCGCTGGCGCACGTCGCCGCGCACGGCTCGTTCCGCGCGGACAACCCGCTGTTCTCCGCGCTGGAGCTGGCCGACGGGCCGCTCACCGTCTACGACCTGCAACGGCTGCGCACACCGCCCGCGCGGGTCGTGCTGTCGGCGTGCGACTCGGGCCGGTCGGCCGTGCGACCCGGCGACGAGCTGATGGGGTTCACCGCGGCGCTGCTCGGGCTCGGCACCCGGACCCTCGTCGCGCCGGTCATCCCCGTGCCCGCCGAGGTCACCACCCCGCTGATGGTCGACCTGCACCGCAGGCTCCGCGCCGGCCGCCCGCCCGCCGAGGCCCTCGCCGGCGCGCAGGAGGCGCACCGCGGCGACGGCGACACCGCGTTCGCCGCCTGCGCCGGGTTCCTCTGCTTCGGGGCGTGAAGCGCGTGACCCCGGGGCCGCCGTCCGGCTAGGTTGGGTCCGTGGACGAGGACCTGGACGTGCGGGAACTGCTGGCGGTGGCCGTCGCCGAAGCGCGGGCCGGGCTCGCCGAGGGCGGCATCCCGATCGGCGCGGCGCTGTTCACCGCCGACGGCGCGCTCCTCGGCCGCGGCCACAACCGGCGCGTCCAGGACGACGACGCGTCCACCCACGCCGAGACCGCCGCGTTCCGCGCCGCCGGCCGCCGCCCCGGCTACCGCGACACGGTCATGGTCACCACGCTGTCACCCTGCTGGTACTGCAGCGGGCTCGTTCGCCAGTTCGGGATCCCCCATGTGGTGATCGGCGAAGCACGCACGTTCCACGGCGGTCACGACTGGCTCGCCGAACACGGCGTGAAAATCACACTGCTGGATGATCCGGCCTGCGTGCGGATGATGACCGAATTCATCTCCGCCAAGCCGGAACTGTGGTTCGAGGACATCGGCCAGGATTAACGCGCCGCGCCGCGCGCGGACACAATTCCGACACGGGCCGACGCCACCATCCATCGGCATGCAGCCGTGGCACGTCGACGAACCCCTGGACTCCCTGGTGCTGGACGAGGGCGCGATGGCGGTGGAGGTACCCGCGAGCTGGGCGGCCGAGGTCAGCACCTGCCTGCGCTCGGCCGGACCGCTCGGACCCATCCTCGCCATCCCCGGTCCCCGGCTGCGCTGGCTGTTCCTCGCCAGACCCGACCCAGAACCCGCGCCGCGCGACGTGCCGCCGCCCGACGTGCGCTACTGGCACGGCCCGAGCCGCATCCCGGCCACCTCGTCGCGCTGGGTGGTCGCCCCGGCGGGCGCACTGCCCCCGGTGGGGGCGGTGCGCTGCGCCATCAGGACGGTCCGCCGGCTCTGGTGAACCGCGTCACTCGAACCGGCTCAACGCCTCTTCCACGGAACCGACGACGGTGAACACCGCGCTGAGGCCCGTCGCCTCGATCGGCCGCTGGGTGGCCCGGCTCGTCGCCACCAGCACCAGCGGGACGCCGAGCGTCCCCGCCCGCTGGTTGCCGACCACCAACGACTCCAGCCCGGCCGAACCGAGGAAGCGCACCCCACCGAGGTCCACCACCACACCGCGCACGTTCTCGACGAGGTGCTCCGTGAGCGGCCTGGTCAACTCGTCCGCGCTGCTCGTGTCCAACTCGCCCGACACGTGCAGCACCACCACGCCGTCCGAGGGTCTGTCGACCCGCACGGAAGCGAGCGTCGCCGCGGGTTCTGGCACGCCGGTACTCCTCTCACTCAGCGACGCCGGCGCGGCGTCGGAAACCTTCACGGTAGACCTCATCCGACTTCCTCGACCGTTTCGGCCAGGACCAGGTCCACCAGCGTGCGCGCGTCGGGCGACGAGCCGAAGGCCCGCCGCTGCCGGGCGGCGCCGCTGCCCCGCGTGCCCAACCACGTGAGGTGATCCTCCACAGTGGACAACGCCGAGGCGTCCGCCAGCGCGTCCGAGCACCACGACACCAGTTCGGCGAGGCGGTCGCGGGCCGGCGTGAGGCTACCCGTGCGGGGGTCGACGGCCAAGCCGTCCACGCCGTCGCGCGCGGCCCGCCAGTAGGCGGCCCGCAACAGCACGTCGTCCACCCGCTCGGGCTCGCGCGACTCGGCGGCCGTGCGGGCGAACGCCCGGATGATCTCGGCGATGACCACCGCCTCCCGCGCCGTCATCGGGATGTCGGCCACCCGCACCTCCACCGTCGGGTGCTGCGCGGACGGGCGCACGTCCCAGTAGACCATTCCGGTGTCGAGCAGCACCTCGGTGCCCTCCAGCGAGTGGACCAGGCGGTCGTACTCCGCGGCCGACGCCAGGTGCGGCGGCGGTCCGCTGATCGGCCACCGCGACCACACGATCGTCCGCCAACTGGCGTAACCGGTGTCCTCGGCCTGCTCGATCGGCGAGTTCGCGCTCAACGCCAGCAGCGTCGGCAGCCACGGCCGCAGCGCGTTCGACACGCGGACCGCGACGTCCCGGTCGGGCACGCCCACGTGCACGTGCATCCCGCAGACGCCCTGGCCGCCGATGATCTTGCGGTGCGAGTGCTCCATCATGCGGTAGCGGCGGTCGTCGGTGCCCGGCGGCGGTCCCAGCGTGCCGATCGGCGGGATCGCCGAGGCCAGCAGCCGGCAGCCGGCCGCGTGCGCGGCCTTCGCCAGGTGCAGCCGCCCGCCCAGGACCTGCTCGGCCAGCTCCTCCGAGGTCTCGCACACCGGGGTGGCGACCTCGATCTGGAACGGCGTCAGCTCGCGCTGCACGTCGTGACCCGCACCCGCGTGCTGCGCGACCGACTCGGCCAGGGGCACGGGACGGCGCGAGTCGGGGTCGACGAGGAGGAACTCCTGCTCGACGCCCACGGTCCACGGCTTGGTCATGACGCACCCATACCCACTCGGCCGCACGTTCAACCCCGGTGTCGCGGATTTCCGGCGGGCGTCGCCGGCGGGCGGTGTTTCGGCCCGGCGGTGGCGGGAACCTGCGCGGTGTGAGACTGCGCCGCAGCGACCCGTCCACCCCCGGCTGGCGCCGTCGTGCGCGCGGCCGCGGGTTCAGCTACACCGACGCCGACGGCGAGCCCCTCGACCCCGAGTCGGTCGCCCGCGTCAAGTCCCTCGTCATCCCGCCCGCGTGGCGTGACGTCTGGGTGTGCCCGCACCCGAACGGCCACATCCAGGCGGTCGGCACGGACGCGGCCGGGCGGCGGCAGTACCTCTACCACGAGCGGTGGCGGCAGGACCGGGACGAGGAGAAGCACGAGAGGGTGCTCGCCCTCGCGCCGCTGCTGCCGGGGTTCCGCGAGGAGATCGCGCGGGAGCTGCGCGAGCGGGGGCGCGGGCGGCGGCGGGTGCTCGCGGTGGCGTTGGCCGTGCTGGAGCGCGGGGTGTTCCGGGTCGGGGGCGAGACGTACGCGGCGGACAACGGCACGCACGGGGTGGCGACGCTGCTGTGCTCGCACGTGGCCGTGCGCGGGTCCACTGTGGACTTCTGCTACCCGGCCAAGGGCGGGATCCGGTTCACCACGGCGGTGGAGGACGAGGCGTTGGCGCGGGCGGTGCGGTCGTTGCTGCGGGGACGGGCGGGGGAGGACCGGCTGCTGGTCGACGCGCGGGGGTGCGTCGTGGGGTCGGACGACGTGAACGAGCGGTTCAAGGAGCTGGTCGGGTCGGAGTTCTCGGTGAAGGACCTGCGGACGTGGCACGCGACCGTGCTGGCGGCGGCGGCGTTCGCGCGGGAGGGGCGGCCGGAGTCGAAGCGGGGGCGCAAGCGGGTGGAGGCGGCGGTGATGCGGGAGGTGTCGGAGCACCTGGGGAACACGCCGGCCGTGGCGCGGAAGTCCTACGTCGATCCGCGGGTGGTGCGGTTGTTCGAGGAGGGGACGGTCATCCGGCCGAAGTCGGCTGATCGTGAGACGGTGGAGCGCGCCGTGCTGCGAATGCTGCGCCGGAAGTGAGTGCGTGCGGATGCTGCGCTGGAAGTGAGCGGTTGTCGGTTTCGTGTTTGTGCAGGTGGGGCGGGGTGAGGGGTCGCACGATCGGGTGATCAATGGCCGAAAATGTACGGAAACGCTGTTACCGATCCTCGGTTAAAACCATGAGGAGCCCTCGCCAACCACACCCACGCCGTCCACCCCACGCCCCCGCTACCCCACCCACTTCCGCCTTCCCCGCCCTATGGCCTTCTCACCCCACAGCCTCACCCAGCCTCGTGGCCGCTTCCGCTTTCCCGCCTCGCCTGGTGTGGGACCTGCCTGCCGGACGCGCGCGGGGAGTCACGTGAGAGCGGAGCCGTGGCCGCCGAGTGCCTGACCCCGCCGGGTCGGGCTCGACTGCGGGGGATCGGCTCGGGCTCAGGGGTCGGCTCGGGCTCAGGGGTCGGCTCGGGCTCAGGGGTCGGCTCGGGCGCGGGGGTCGGCTCGGGCGCGGGAGTCGGGTCGGGCGAGGGGGTCGGCTTGAGCGCGGGGTCGGGTCGGGGTCGGGTCGGTCGCGTGGTCAGTCGCGGAGCAGTGCGCCGACGTCCTCGTGCAGCCGAACCGCCCCGCCGACGAGCACGATCTCGGCCCCGCACTCGACCGCCCGCAACGGCAGGACCTCGTCGGCCCGGCCGCCGTCCACCTCGCGCGACCCGATCAGCGCGTCGGTGACCAGCAACGTGTCGACCCGCCCGTCCGCCAACGCCTTCCCGACCGCGTCCAGCCCGTGCACCGCGCGCCCCGTGAGGCGGGTGGACTCGTCGCGGAACCGCTCGACCACCGCGCGGCGGGCGTCCTGGTTCGCCCGGCCGGCCAGGTGCAGCACCGCCCGGTCCGGCGGTCCCTCCACCTCGACCACCAGGTGGTGGTAGCGCGTGGGCAGGGCGACGCGCAGCGAGCGGCGTCCGGCCAGCGGTCCCGCCAGCACCAGCAGCGGCGCGCCCAGTCGGTCCACGAGCGCGGTCGCCTCTTCGGCGACGTCGGCCAGCTCGGCCGCGTCCAGCCGTCGCCCCGGTCGCCGCGCGCCCACCGACGCCACGGCCACCGGCCGGCCGGTCGGGTCCACGCCGCGCAGGTCCGCGCCGTGCTCGCCGACCTGCACGACGACGTGCGGCAGGAGGGGTTCGGACAGCTCGACCAGCGGCAGGACGTAGGGCAGCGGGCCGTAGCGGGCGGTGTAGCCGGAAGGTGGGACGGGGACGTACTGATCGATCAACACCCGTCCGCCGCCCACGACCAGGCCGCGTCCCGCGAGGCCGCGCGGGGTCACGCCGGACGTGATCGCGTTGTGCGTCAACGCCACCAGGTACGGGTCCGCGGCCATCGCCTGGAGCTGGTCGCGCATCGCCCGCCACCGCAGGTCCACGTGGTCGCCGACGTCGAGGAAGACGGAGATGAAAGGGCCCTCGACGTCGACCAGGTTGTGCAGACTCGCCGTGTGCATCGATCCTCCCCGTTCGGGTCACTGGGGAGATACCCGAAAGGGGGTTGATGCAACCGCCTTCCCGGTGCGGTGGCGGTGGCTTGGAGGGCGGGGGAAAGTTGGCTGACACGAATGGGTTACGCCCCGACCCCGACCCCGACCCCGACTCCGACCCCGGCTCCCACCCCCGAGTCGGACCCCGTCGCCGGCCTCAAGTGGGAAGCCGCCGCCGATCTCTCCAACGCGGTGGGTGAGTTGGCAGCGTCACGAGAACCGGGGGAGGAAGAGCGCCCGCCCCTGGGTGCGGGAGGCGCGAGAGGGAGGCTGGTCGGCTGGTCATGCGTGCGAGGGACAGGCCCTGGCCGTTGGTCGGCGGGCAAGCCCGAATGCCGGAACGCGGCACCGGGTCGGTTCCGGTGCGGGGGCACGGATCGGGTCGGGAACGCGGGCGCGCGGGGCGGTTCGGGTGCGAGGGGCGCGGGGCGGTTCGGGTGCGGCCGGCGCGGGTCAGTTCGGGCGTGGTCGGTGGGGGTGGTGGGTGGTGCGGCGGGCGGTGTGGCGGGTTGCGCGGCGGGCGCGTTGTTCGCACCACGCGCAGCTCTCGGCGACGGCCACCGAGGCGAAGCCGATCAGCAGGTGCGCGGCGTTGCCCACCGCCCCCGCGTCCATCGACCCGCCCGGCTGCCCCACGCCGACCGCGAACACCACCAGGTACACCACACCCATCAACGACGCGACCAACCGCTCGGCCCGCGTCCGCACCGCCGACGCCCCGATCACCACCCCGGTCACGACGTGCAGCACCCCGAGCGGCACGTGGCCGCGGGCGAAGTCGATCACGGCCCACACGACCAGCAGCACGCCCAGGAGCAGGGCCGACCGCTGCGGCCACGTCAGCGCAGCCGGGCCTGTCACCACGACGACCACCTCCACCGCGACCGGACGACGGCACCCGGACGACCCGGAGCCCCGACACCCCGGGGATACCCCGGGCGAGCCGGGAAATCCGGCCGGCACGGGGGAACCGCGCGGCTACTCGTCGTCGAGCAGCGACCGCAACCGGGCCAGTGATCGGCTCAGCAGCCGCGACACGTGCATCTGCGACACCCCGACCGAGTCCGCGATCTGGCTCTGCGTCATCCCCCGGAAGAACCGCAGCACGACGATCCGCCGCTCCCGCTTGGGCAGCCCCCGCAGCATCGGGTCCAGCGCGTGCTGCAGCTCCACCACCTCCAGCGCGGGGTCGTCGCTGATCAACCGGTCGGCGTGGTTCAGCTCCTCGCTGATCGACTGCTCGTCCAACGACAGCAGGTGGTACGCCGACGTCGCGTGCAGCCCCTCGTACACCTCGTCCACCCCGATCCCGAGGTGCCGCGCGACCTCGCTGGGCGTCGGCGTGCGCCCGCTGTGCCGGGACAGCTCCACCCGCGCCGTGTCGATCGCGACGCACAGCTCCTTCAACCGCCGCGGCACGCGCACCGCCCACCCCTGGTCGCGCAGGTACCGCCGCACCTCGCCGGTGATCGTCGGCACGGCGAACGCCAGGAAGTCGATCCCGCGCGACACGTCGAACCGGTCCACCGCGTTGATCAACCCCAGCGCCGCCACCTGGCGCAGGTCCTCCACCGACTCCCCGCGCTCGGCGAACCGGTCGGCGATGTGCCTGGCCATCGGCAGGTGCTCGGTGACCAACCGGTCCCGCAACCGCTGATAGCGCTCGCCGTCCCGCTCGGCTTCCGCCAACTCGTGGAACAGCGGCTGGTAGTCCACCGCGTTCATGCCCGACACCTCAGCTCGACCCGCAACCGGCCATCTCCGTCAACCCAGGTGGCCACCGCATCGGTCACGGAACTGACAACCCGCCAGTACAACGAGTCATGATCGGGAACGGTGACGGCCGACGATCGGACCTCCGCACGGAACCGCACCGAATCACCTTCCCGGGCGAACCGGCACAGCAGCACGGCGGTCGGGTCGAGGGTCCGGGCGATCAAGGCGCTGCACGCCTCGTCGACCGCGATGACCAGGTCGATCGCCAAGCCGGGCAGGGGGCGGCCGATCGCGCTCGCGACGGCACGCACGGTCGACAGGTGGGCGGGTTGCGCCGCCACCCTCAGCTCCACCTCCGAGCCATCCATGCGCGGCGATCGCTCCTTCACTCCTTCGTCGCAGTAGCCGGGGCATACCCCCGGACCAGTGCCGCTACACCGGTCCACACAGGACCGAGCAACAGAATCGTGAAAGCCGAACATGCCGTGCGCTGGTTCATCACGGTTTGCGAACAGTGGTAGGTAACGTTGTGATCAGGGCCATACTGGGCGCCTCCCCGACTCCCGGAGGCGCCCGTGCTCGAGGCGAACAACCTTGAGGTGGTCTACGACGACGTGATGTTGGTGCTGCGGGGCGTGAGCCTGAAGGTCCCCGAGGGCCGGATCGTCGCCCTGCTCGGCGCCAACGGAGCCGGCAAGACGACCTTGCTGCGCGCGCTGTCGGGCCTGCTCGACGTGCACGACGGCAAGATCACCCGGGGCCGGATCACGCTGGACGGCGAACCGGTCCACCGGGCCTCGCCGACCCGCATCGCGACCCTCGGCGTGAAGCAGGCGCTGGAGGGCAGGCGCATCCTGTCCGAGCTGTCGGTCGAGGAGAACCTGCGCATCGGCGGGCACAGCAAACCGCGCGCCGTCAAGCAGAACCTGGACCGGATGTACGAGCTGTTCCCCCGGTTGCGGGAGCGGCGGCGGCAGAGCGCGGGCTACCTGTCCGGCGGCGAGCAGCAGATGCTGTCCATCGGCCGGGCGCTGATGTCCGAGCCCCGCTACCTGCTGCTGGACGAGCCGAGCCTGGGCCTCGCGCCGCTCATGGTCCAGCAGATCCGCGACCTCATCGTGAAGATCAACGCGGCGGGCACGACCGTGCTGCTGGTCGAGCAGAACGCGACCATGGCGCTGTCCATCGCCGATCACGGCTACGTGCTGGAGACCGGCAAGGTCGTGATGGACAAGCCGGCCGCCGCGCTGCTGGCCGACGAGGACGTGCGCGAGTTCTACCTGGGCCTGCGCGGCGAGGACGCCGCGCGGTCGTTCCGCGACGTGAAGCACTACAAGCGGCGGAAGCGGTGGTTGTCATGAGCACCGGACCGGGCAACGACGTCCTCGACGTGCGGGACGTGCGGCTCGCGTTCGACGGCGTCACCGCCGTGGACGGCGTGTCGTTCCACGTCGGCGCCGGCGAGCTGTTCGCCGTCATCGGGCCCAACGGCGCGGGCAAGACGTCGATCTTCAACGTGCTCTCCGGCGTGTACCGGCCGCAGCAGGGCTCGGTCCGGTTCCTCGGCGAGGAGGTGCTGGGCAGGCGGCCGCACCGGATCGCCGCGATGGGCATGGCCCGGACGTTCCAGAACATCGAGCTGTTCGCGCACCTCACCGTGGTGGAGAACCTGATGCTCGGCCGCCACAACCACATGCGGTACGGGGCACTGGCCGCGTTCGCGTGGGTCGGCCGGGCCCGGCGCGAGGAGCTGGCCAACCGCGAGGCCGTCGAACGGGTCGTGGACTTCCTGGAGCTGGAGCAGTGGCGGCGCCTCCCGGTGGGGTTGCTGCCCTACGGCGTGCAGAAGCGCGTGGAGCTGGGGCGTGCGCTGGCGATGGAGCCGAAGCTGCTGCTGCTCGACGAGCCGGTCGCCGGGATGAACGTCGAGGAGACCGAGGACATGGCGCGGTTCGTGCTCGACGTCCGCGACGAGCTGGGCATCGCGATGATCATGGTGGAGCACGACATGGGCCTGGTGATGGACCTCGCGGACCGGGTGATGGTGCTCGACTTCGGCAAGCCGATCCGCACCGGCACGCCGGCCGAGGTGCAGCGCGACCCGGACGTCGTGCGGGCCTACCTGGGCGAGGCCGGCCAGGGCGTGGGAGGTGCCGCGTGACCGCCACGACGACCGGGACCGGGCTCACCACCGTGGTGACCAGGGTGCGCGACCGGGCGGCGGCCACGCCGGACGCGGTGGCGTTGCGCGCCAAGGAGTTCGGCATCTGGCACGAGGTGACCTGGGCCGGCTACTGGGAGCGGGCCGAGCTGGTCGGGCACGCGCTGCTCGCGCTGGGCGTGGACCCGGGTGACCGGGTCGCGATCCACTCCGAGAACCGCCGCGAGTGGCTCTACGCCGACATCGGGGCCGTGGCCGTGCGCGCGATCACCGTGGGGCTCTACCCGACGAACCCGGCAAGCGAGGTCGCGTACCTGCTCTCGCACTCCGGTGCGCGGGTCCTCGTCGCCGAGGACCAGGAGCAGGTCGACAAGGCGCTGGCCGTGCTGGACGCCCTGCCCGACCTGGAGCGCATCGTCTACCTGGAGCCGCGCGGCATCCGGCACCGCTACGACAACCCGAAGCTGCTGGCGTGGGACGACTTCCTGGCCCTCGGCGAGGAGCACCGCGCCGCGCACCCGGACGCCGTCGCCCGCCGGATGCGCGAGGTCGAGCCGGACGACGTGCTGACGTTGATCTACACCTCCGGCACCACCGGGCCGCCCAAGGGCGCGATGCTGACCGTGGCCAACGTCGAGTTCGCGATCGAGTCCCTGATCGAGGGCGGCGGGTTCACCGACCCGCCGCCCTCGCCCGAGGACGTCACGCTGTCGTACCTGCCGCTGTGCCACGTGGCCGAGCGCATCTTCACCACGTGGTTCAGCGCGTCGGCGGGCGTGCGCGTGCACTTCGCCGAGTCCATCGAGACGGTGCAGGCCAACCTGCGCGAGGTGCAGCCGACGATCCTGTTCGGCGTGCCGCGCATCTGGGAGAAGGTGCTGGCGGCCATCACGATCAACGCCGCCAGTGCCACCCGGCTCAAGCGCGTGACCACGCGGTTCTGGCTGCGCGTCGCCGACGGGCTCGGCGAGCGGCTGGTGCGCAACGGCGGCAACCACACGCTCGCCACGCGGCTGGAGTACGCCGTGGGGTGGCTGTTCTGCTTCCGCGCGCTCAAGGCCCGGATCGGCATGCGGCACGTCCGGTACGCGTCGTCCGGCGCGGCCCCGATCTCACCGCAGGTGCTGCGGTTCTTCATGGGCATCGGCGTGCCGGTGCACGAGGTGTACGGCATGACCGAGAACACCGCCGTCGCCACCGGCAACCGGCCCGGCCGGGTGAAGGTCGGCACGGTCGGCGAGCCGCACCCCGGCGTGGAGCTGCGGATCGCCGACGACGGCGAGGTCCAGACCCGGCACGGAGGCGTGTTCGCGGGCTACTGGCGCGACGAGGACGCCACCCGGCGCGCGATGACGCCGGACGGCTGGCTGCGCACCGGCGACGTGGGCGAGTGGGTCGACGGCACGCACGTGCGGATCACCGACCGGATGAAGGACATCATCATCACCGCGGGCGGCAAGAACGTCGCGCCGTCCGAGATCGAGAACGCGCTGAAGAGCTCCCCGTACATCAAGGAAGCGGTCGTGCTCGGCGACCGGCGCCCCTACCTGGTCGCGCTGATCGGCATCGAGTTCGACACCGTCGGCCACTGGGCCCGGCAGCGCCGGATCACCTACACCACCTACCGCGACCTGGCGGAGAAGGACGAGGTGCGGGAGTTGGTGCAGGGCGTCGTCACCGCGGTCAACGAGCGGTTCGCCACCGTCGAGCAGGTCAAGAAGTTCCGCATGCTGCCCAAGGAGCTGGACCACGAGGACGGCGAGCTGACCGCGACGCAGAAGGTGAAGCGCTCGGCGCTCGCGCAGGCGTTCGGCGAGCTGGTGGACGACATGTACTCCGGGGGGCGCGGATGACCGAGTTCCTGCAATCGCTGGTCCGGGGCCTGGGCTCCGGGTCGATCTACGCGCTGCTGGCGCTGGGCTTCGTCATCATCTACAAGTCCACCAGGGTGATCAGCTTCGCCCAGCCGGCGTTCATGCTGGCGGGCGCGGTGCTGGTCAGCTACCTGGCCGCGGAGGTCGGGTTCTTCGCGGCCGTGCCGATCGCCGCGGTGCTGATCGCGGTGCTGGCGCTGGGCGTGGAGCGGACCGTGCTGCGGCCGATGATCGGCAAACCCGTGTTCGTGGTCGCGATCATCACCATCGGCGTGGACGTGGTGGTGCGCGTGGTGACCAACGCGTTCATCGGGCTGGACGTCCGGCAGGTCGGCGACCCGTGGGGCCTGTCCACGGTGACGCTGCTGGGCGTCGAGGTGCAGCAGCGGTACCTGGTCATGTTCGGCACGACGGTGGCCGTGGTGGCGGCGCTGTTCGCGTTCTTCCGGTTCTCCCGGGTCGGGCTGGCCATGCGCGCGGTGGCCTACGACCAGGAGGTCGCGCTGGCCCAGGGCATCTCGGTCGGCTCGGTGTTCGCCCTGTCGTGGGCGATCGCGGGCGGGCTGGCGGCGCTGGCCGGGGTGTTCGTGGCCACCGGCGCGGGCGTGGACCAGCAGCTGTGGGTGATCGCGCTGAAGGCGTTGCCGGCGATCATCCTCGGCGGCCTGGACTCGCTGGGCGGCGCGGTCGTGGGCGGGTTGGCGGTCGGGGTCGTGGAGTCGCTGGTCGGCACCTACCAGGGTGACGTCGCGCCGTGGCTGGGTCCGAACTTCGCGCTCGTCGCGCCGTACGTGCTGATGCTGGTCGTGCTGCTGTTGCGGCCCTACGGGCTGTTCGGCGGCAAGGAGGTGGAGCGGCTGTGAAGGGTCGTCCGGAGCTGTACACCTCCTACGCGCAGGACATGGCGTTCCTCAACACGCGCCCGAAGCGGGCGTGGACGGGGGCGCTCGTGGTGGTCGCGCTGCTGGCGCCGTTCGCCATCACCGACGACGTGCTGATGCTGCTGGCCACGGGGTTCGTGGCGGCGATCGGCGCGATCGGGCTCAACATCGTCACCGGGTACGCGGGGCAGGTGTCGCTGGGGCACGCGTTCTTCCTGGCGATCGGCGCGTACACCGGGGCGGCGCTCTCCGGCGACCCGGACGGGCGGGTGCTCGGGTTCGGCGTGACGTCGCTGCCCGTGTGGCTGCTGGCGTCCGGGCTGGTGGCGGGCCTGGCCGGGCTGGTCGTGGCGCCGATCGCGGTGCGGCTGCGCGGGCTGTACCTCGCGATCGTCACGCTGGGGCTGGTGTTCCTCGGCGAGCACGTGTTCCGCGAGTGGACGTCGTTGACCGGCGGCCCCGGCGTGGGCAGGCCGGCGGCGGTGCCCGAGCTGTTCGGGGTGCGGCTGGACCGGCCGTCGGAGTTCTTCAGCGGGCCGCAGCAGCTGTACCTGCTGATGTTCGCGCTGCTGGTGATCTTCGCGGTGCTCGCCCGCAACCTGGTGCGGTCGCGGATCGGGCGGGCGTTCGCCGCGGTGCGGGACCGGGACCTCGCGGCGGCCGTGATCGGCGTCGACCCGACCCGGTACAAGGCGCTGGCGTTCGCCGTGTCGTCGTTCTACGCCGGTGTGGCGGGCTCGTTGTTGTTCGTGGTCAACGGGTTCTTCGACCCCGGCTCGTTCGGTTTGCTGCTGTCGGTGCAGTACATCGCCATGGTGCTCATCGGCGGCGCGGGCACGATCTCCGGCGCGATCATGGGCGCGCTGTTCATCACGCTGCTGCCGCGCATCACCCGGGAGCTGCCGGCGGTGCTGCCGTTCATCAGCGCCGACGCGACCGGTGCGGTCACGGTGTTCCAGGTCGAGGCGGTCCTCTACGGGCTGCTGATCGTGGTGTTCCTGATCGTCGAGCCACGGGGCCTGTTCGGAATCTGGGTGCGGGTCCGCAACTACTGGCGCACCTGGCCTTTCTCGTACTGAAAGGGTGGATGGGATGGCAAGTCACAGAGCGGTGCTCGCGGCGCTCGCCGCGGTGGCGCTGGCCGCCGTGGCGTGTCGCGGCGGCGACGGCGCGGCTCCCCAGGAGGGCAAGGGCGGCATCAAGGTCGACTTCGGCGTGACCGCCGAGCCGTGCCCGGACACCGGTCACGCCGACCGGGGCTGCATCTACCTGGGGTCGATCTCGGACCTGACCGAGGGGCCGTTCAAGACGCTCTCGGTGCCGATCACGGAGTCGCAGGCCGCGTTCTGGAAGCGGGTCAACGACCAGGGCGGCATCGGCGGCTACGACGTGGACGTCACCACCTACGTCAAGGACAACAAGTACAACCCCCAGATCCACAACCAGGTGTACCAGGAGATGAAGGGCAAGATCCTGGCGCTGGCCCAGACCCTCGGCTCGCCGACGACCGCGGCCATCCTGCCCGACCTCGAGAACTCCCAGATGGTCAGCGTGCCGGCGTCGTGGACGTCGCTGTGGGGCCTGGAGGAGGTCGTCCTGGAGTCCGGGGCGAACTACTGCATCGAGTCGATGAACTCGGTCGACTACGCGGTGGACGAGCTGGGCGCGAAGAGCGTGATGGCCGTGCACAACGCCGGCGACTACGGCGACGACGCGGCGGCCGGCGCGAAGATCGCGGCCGAGAAGCGCGGGGTGCCGTTCACCAACGCGGTCACCCAGACCGGCCAGGACAACCAGGGCGGCGCGATCGACGCCGTGCTGGCCAACAAGCCCGACGTGGTCATCCTGACCACCGGCCCGACCGATGCGGCCGTGATCATCGGCCAGACCGCGGCGCGCGGGTTCAAGGGCAGGTTCATCGGCACGTCGCCGACGTGGAACCAGGGCCTGATGCAGAGCCCGGCCGCGCCCGCGATCAAGGCGCTCTACCTCCAGTCGGCCCCGTGGAAGTCGTGGGAGACGGACTCGCCGGGGCACCGGGCGCTGCGCGAGGCCCTGCCGTCCGTGACGCCGAACGACGGCTACACGGCCGGGTGGGTGTGGTCGTACCCGCTGAAGGCGGCGTTGCTGAAGGCGGCCGAGAACAAGGACCTGACCAGGGCCGGCGTGCTGGCCGCGGTGCGGCAGCTGACCTCCGTGGACTACGAGGGCATGCTGCCCGAGGGCGCGGGCAACTTCGCGGGCAACCCGAACGACGCCGCGTTCCGGCAGACCCTGATCTACAAGCCGGACGAGCAGGCGGCCACCGGCGTGGGGCTGGTGCAGGACTTCTTCACCGGGCCGACGGCGAAGGACTTCAAGTTCGAGAAGCCCTGCTACCAGTAGGCGCGGTCCCCGCACCCCGGTCGCGCGCTCGTGGCGGCCGGGGTGCGTTGCCCTGAACGGGTCGAGTCGTGGTGGTCCGGAGTCGGTGGTGGACCGGGGCGTCAGGCCAGGGCCGGGTCGGCCCAGACGGCCACGCGCTCCGGGCCCGGGCACGCGCCCGGGTCGTCCGCCGGCGGTTCGACGCCGATGGTCAGGCGCTGCGCGCCGGTGACCGGGACGTCGACCGGTTGCGGGGTGGGACCGGTGTTCGGGAATTCGGCCGTCCGCCGGTCGTCGACCAGGACGTAGAAGTCGAGTTCTTTCGTCATCAATGAATCGGCCGCGATCGCGACCTGGGCGGTGAAGTGGTGGTATTTGCCGTCCAGTGCGAACGTGAGCCGGGCGGTCGAGCACCAGGCTCCCGTGGCGGAGAGGGATTTCGTGTAGGTCGTGTCGCGGACGTCCGCGGCGGTGGCCGTCCACGGGCTTTCCACGTACTGGTCGTCGATCGAGCTGCTGTCGACCGGGGCCAGGTCGGCCAGCCAGGTGACGCCCGGTCGCAGCGGCGCGGTGCTCCGGGAGGTCGGCGGGGCGACCTCGGGAACAGGCGGTGACGTGGGAAGACGCGTCGTCGCGGTGGGCTCGGGAGTCAGCGCCCCGCCGATGGCGATCCCCAGCGCGAGCACGGCCACGCCGGCGGCCGACAGCCACACGGCCGACCGGCCGCGTCCGCGCGCGGCGCTCGAATCCTCGTCATCCATGTCCGCGACCCCTTCAGGCCAGAAGACGTGAGTCGAACTCGGGAGGAAGAATGTCGGACAATGCGCCGACTGGAGCGGCACGTTAGCAGCAACAGGTCGGTTGCGCGTCGGGAATTGCGCATCCGAGTAGTTCCCGGGGTTGTCCGCAGGAATGCGGTGGAGTTCCCGGGAATGCGTGCAGCGCCGCTGCCCGTCGGGGCAGCGCCCGACGTCCGCCGCCCTGCCCTTCCGCCACCTGTCCGGACCGCGTTCCTCACGGAGGATTCACGCCATGGGCGCAACCGCGACGCCAGGCCCGGACGTGACGCCTGACGAGGACGTCACCCGCACGGTCCCCGTGCGCGACACCGGCGACCTGGTGGGCGCGGTCGGACCGACCGGCTCCGGCCGTCCTCGTGCCCGGGGCGTCCGCCTCGGTGGTCGCGCGGTCCGCGCCGCCGCGCGCCACCGGGGTGGCCGCCGGACGCGCGTGGTTCACCCCACGCGCGGAGTCCCGGCCGGCCGCTCGCAGGGGACGGGGCGGCGAGTGTGTGTGCACAGGGCGGCGAGTGCGCGGGATCGGTGCTTCGGGTGGCGCGGGGCCCGGTGCGGCGAGTGCGGGAGCGCGGTGCGGCGAGTGGCGCGGGTCCGGGGCGGCGGGTGCGCGGGACCGGTATGGTGAGTGGCGCGGGACCGGGCACCCGACGGTCGGGCCGGGTCAGATCAGGCCCTCGCGGAGGGCGAACGCCACCGCGTGCGCCCGGTTGCGCAGCCGGAAGCGGTTGGTGATGTCGTGCAGGACCGACTTGACCGTGCGTTGCGAGTAGCACAGCTTCTCGGCGATCTCGCGGGTCTCGAAGCCGTCCGCGATCAGCCGCAGCACCTCGGTCTCCCGGTCCGACATGCCCGCCATGGTCCAGCCGTTGGGGTGGAGCACGTCGCGCTGCAACCGCGACACCCGGTCCAGCAGCCGGCCGAGCAGGTCCGGCGGGAGCGCGCCCTGGCCCGCCGCGGTCGCCTTCACCAGGCGTGCCAACGTCTCCGGCGTCGCCTCGGCGCGGCGGATCACGGCGGACACCCCGCCGCCGACCACGTCGAGCAGGTCCGGGTCGGCGATGTCGCCCGCCACCAGCACGATGCCCGGGCCGCCCGGGGCCTGGAGGCGGCGCAGGAGCTGCCGGGCCTCGCCGTCGAGCCGGTCGAGCACGACCAGCGCCACGGCGGCGGGCTCGTCCGGCCCGCCCGGCCGGATCTCCGGGCGCGACCGCAGCGCGGCGGTGACCCCGGCCCTGGTGATCGAGTCCGGCGCGTGCAGGGCGACCGCGATCTGGTGTGCGTTCATCTCGTGCTCCCGCCCTCCGTGGCCCCGAAGTCCCACGGCCATCGTGACTTCCCGGCGCGTCCCGGCACTATGGGCGCACCGTCCCGACCTGTCCCGGTCCGGCGGGTCCCGGCCCCTCGCCCAGACCCGCCCGCCTGGCCCGGGACACCGCCTGCGCCCGGTCGGGCACGTGCAGCTTGCGCAGGATGTTCGACACGTGGTTGCGCACCGTCTTCGGGCTGAGCACCAGGGCGCGGGCGATCGCGGTGTTGCCCCGGCCGTCGGCCAGGAGCCGCAGCACGTCCCGTTCCCGCGCGGTCAGCTCCGGGAACGCCCCCACCCGCTCCGGCGGCCCGCCCGCGAAGTACGCCGGCAGCCGCGCCGCGACGGCCGGGCCGAAGACCGCCTCCCCGTCGCCGACCGACCGCACCGCGCGCAGCACCTGCGTCGGCCGCGACGCCTTGAGCAGGTAGCCGAGCGCGCCCGCGCGCATCGCCGCGAACACCGAATCGTCGTCGTCGAACATGGTCAGCACCAGCACCCGCACGCCCGGGTCGTGGGCCACGATCCGCCGCGTCGCCTCGATCCCGCCCAGGTCGGGCATGTTCAGGTCCATCACGACCACGTCGGGGTGCAGCGAGGCGGCCAGCGACACCGCGACCCCGCCGCCGGACGCCTCGCCGACCACCTCGACGTCGGGCGCGGCGGCGAGCGCGGCGGACAGGCCGTACCGGAACAGCGGGTGGTCGTCCACGACCAGCACCCGCAGCGCCGGCACCGGGGTCACGCCCCGCCGGCGAGCGGGAGTTCCGCCGCGACCCGGGTCCCGCCCGAGGCCGCGCGCTCCACCAGCAAGGCGCCGCCGACCTCGCGCGCCCGGTCCCGCATCGAGTCGAGCCCCACGCCGCCGCCGGGCGTCCCGTCCGCGCCGACGCCGTCGTCCACGACCTCCACGCGCAGCCGGTCGTCGAACCGCAGCCGCACCGAGCAGTGCCGCGCGCCCGCGTGCCGCACCACGTTCGTCAACGCCTCGCAGACGATCCGGTACGCGGCCACCTGCACGCGCACCGGCAGGTCCGGCACGTCGGCGCACCGCACGTCCACCCGCACCGGGTGCCGGTCGGCCAGCGACGCCGCGTGCGCCCGCACCGCACCGGCCAGGCCGAGCCGCGCCAGCACCGCGGGGCGGGCCCCGGACGCCAGCCGGCGCACGTCGTCGGCCGCGCTGTGGACCTCCTCCTCCAGCCGGGCCAGCAGCGGACCGGCGGAGCGCGGGTCGTGGACGGCCAGGTGCCGCGCGGCGCGCAGGCCGAGCGCGATCGCCGCCAGCGCCGGGCCCAGGCCGTCGTGCAGGTCGCGCAGCAGCCGGCGCCTGGCCTCCTCGGCGGCGTCGGCGGGAACGGTGAACTCCCGACGCATGGCCCCTCCCGCCCCGGTGGGTGAGCGCGCGGACCGCCGTGCCGTGACGCCGGCCGCCTCGCCTGTAGGGAGAGTCGTCGGGCCGTGACACGCCGTTTCAAGCCGGGGCGAGGTTCCCACTTTGGGGGGAATGGAGGTACCCGACGTGACGGACAGACGTATCACCGGGCGTGGTGCGTGCTCCATACGGATAGCGAGCACCACGGGAGGGTGGAATGGGTCAGACGAGTGGCCGCGCGGTCGTGCAGGTCCACCCGACCAGGTTGTGCAACCTGCGCTGCCTGCACTGCTACTCCAGCTCCGGCCCCGACGTGGCCGAGGCGATCCCCGTCTCCGTGCTGTCGACCGTGGTCGCGGACGCCGCCGGGCTCGGGTACGACGTGCTCAACGTGTCCGGCGGCGAGCCGTTCCTCTACCCGGAGCTGCCCGCGCTGCTGCGCGCCGCCCGGGACGCGGGGATGCGGACGACCGTCACGACCAACGCGGTCGCGCTGACCCAGCGCCGCATCGGTGTGGTGCGCGGGCTGGTCGACCTCGTCGCCGTGTCGCTGGACGGCGACCGCGCCACGCACGACCGGATCCGGGACCAGCCGGGGTGCTTCGACAAGGCGCTGACCGGGATCCGCCGGCTGACCGAGGCGGGCATCCCGGTCGGCGTGGTCACCACGTTGACCCAGGGGAACGCCACCCAGCTCGGCGACGTCGCGCTGGCGGCGGCCCGGTCGGGCGCGCTGCTGCTCCAGGTCCACCCGCTCGAACCGGAGGGAGCCGCGAACCGGGCGATGGCGGGCGAGCGCCCGGACGCGGTCGAGCTGGCCTACGCCGCGGTGGAACTGGGCCGCATCGCGGAGGAGCACGGGCTGGCCGTGCAGCTCGACGCCGTGCCGCGCACCATGCTGGCGCGCAAACCGGAGGCGTTCATGGCCGCGCCCGTCGCCGAGGACCAGCCGCTCGGCCGGTGGCTGACCCCGCTGGTGATCGAGGCGAACGGCGCGGCGGTGCCGGTGGCCTACGGCTTCGACCGCCGCTACGGGCTGGGCAACGTCCAGACCGCGCGGCTGGCGGAGCTGGCGGGGCACTGGGACGCGGCCCCGTTCCTGGCCCTGTGCCGGTCCACGTGGCAACGCCTGGTCGACGGCCGGACCGGTCCGCTGATCCCGTGGTACGGCCACCTGGTGCGTGCCTCACGGGGCCGGCACACCGCCACCGCCGGCCGCTGACCACTCCCCGCCGCTCCCGACCAACCGCCACCGGCGGCATCCCGCCGCCGCTCACCTCCGTCCGCCGCCGCCGTCCGCCGCCGCTGTCCGCCGCCGCCGTCCGCCGCCGCTGTCCGCCGCCCGCCGCCGCTCACCGCCGCCGACCGCCGTCGGTAACCGTTCCCGCCGACCGCTGCCGCCCGCCGCTGCCGCCCGCCGCCGCTGTCCGCCGCCGCCCGCCTCCGCGGGCGACCGCCCCGACCGCCGCCGCCTCAGCGGGCCGGCAGGTCGTCCGCCTCCCGGGTGTTGATCACCCGGTCGGGCGTGACGCCGCACTCCTCGGCCCGCTCGCAGCCGAACGACAGCCAGTCGAGCTGCCCCGGCGCGTGCGCGTCGCTGTCGATCGAGAACACGCACCCCAGCTCCACCGCCAGCCGCAGCAGCCGCCCCGGCGGGTCGCGGCGCTCCGGCCGCGAGTTGATCTCCACCGCGGTGCCGTGCTCGGCGCACGCCGAGAACACCGCCTCCGCGTCGAACGTCGACTCCGGCCGCCCCTTGCCGACCACCAGCCGTCCGGTGCAGTGCCCCAGCACGTCCACGTGCGGGTTCGACACGGCGGCCACCATGCGCCTGGTCATCTCCGGCGCGGCCATCCGCAGCTTCGAGTGCACGCTCGCGACCACGACGTCCAAGCGCGCCAACAGGTCCGACCGCTGGTCGAGCGAGCCGTCGTCGAGGATGTCCACCTCGATGCCGGTCAGGATCCGGAACGGCGCCAGCTCCTCGTTCAGCTCCGCCACCACGTCGAGCTGGCGCAGCAGCCGGTCGGCCGACAGCCCGTTGGCCACGGTGAGCCGCGGCGAGTGGTCGGTCAGCGCCACCCACGAGTGCCCGAGGTCGCGCGCGGCCTCCGCCATCTCCCGGATCGGGCTGCCGCCGTCGGACCAGTCGGAATGCGTGTGGCAGTCGCCTTTCAGCAACGCGCGCATCGCCTGCCCGCCCACCACCGGCTCGCGGAACCGGCTCAGGTAGGCGGGTTCCCGCCCGGCCACGGCGTCCGCGATCACCCCGGCGGTGGCCTTGCCGATGCCGGGCAGGTCCGTCAGCGTGCCCGCCGCGGCCCGGCGCTCCAGCTCGCCGTCCGGCAACGCCGCCACCACCTCGGCGGCCCGGCGGAACGCGCGCACCCGGTACGTCGGTTCCCCGGCGCGTTCGAGCTGGAACGCGACCTGTCGCAGTGCCCACAGCGGATCCACACCCACTGTCTACCCCGGCCGGCGCGCCGGTGCGCGTCGACGGCCGCAGTTCTCGACTTGGCCGCGGTGCGCGCGAAACGCTTGCGGGCGCCGGTGCGGCCCACCGAGGATGTCCGCCATGTCCCCACGTGCCGGCACGGTCGGGTCGCGGCGCAGGCCCAGCAAGGGCGACCTCACCTCGCAGGCGATCCTCGACACGGCCGAGCGGCTGTTGCAGACGCGCTCCCTGGACGACATCGCGGTCGACGAGCTGGCCTCCGGCGCGGGGATCTCGCGGTCGACGTTCTACTTCCACTTCGCCTCGCGCGAAGCGGTGCTGCACGCCCTGGCCGGCGGCATCGTGGACGCGCTCTACGAGTCCGCGTCGTCCTGGCTGCGGCGCGGCAGCGAGCCGCCCGAGGACTCGATCCGGCGCGCGCTGGGCGCGAGCCTCGCCCTGTGGCGCAAGCACGGCGCGGTGCTGCGCGCCGCGGTCCGGGCGCGGGACACCGACCCGTCGATGCGCGAGTTCTACAGCGGCGTGGCGCGGCGGTTCGTCGACGCGACCGCGTCGCAGATCGAGCTGGAGCGCAACGCCGGCGTCGCGCCGCCGGGCCCGGACGCCCGGTCGCTGGCCGCGGTCCTGGTGTCGATGAACGAACAGGCATTCCTGAACCGCTCGCGGTCCCGCCGGTCGGCCGCGCGGGACC